>CAZZZX010000677.1:0-1938 GCA_964658585.1 uncultured Novosphingobium sp. | reverse complement strand
CCGGCACCGCCGCCATGCAGGTCGCTACCAACTGATGACCCCCAGCCACCCCGACCCGCGGACGCGCGCACGGTGCGCGTCCGCGGGCCACCTGCGAGTGCCGCCGCGATGACCTCTCCCGACCATGGCGCGATCGACGGCGCCGGCATGGACCGCCGCGTCGACCGTGCCAAGCCGCGCCCGCGCCTCAAGATCGCGGCCGCGGCGATCGCGCTGATCGCGCTCGCGCTGCTCGCCTGGCGGCTGATCCCCGCGAGCGGTTCGACCGACATCGCCACCGCCGACATCGAGACCGGTGACGTCGTCCGCGCGCCGTTCGCGGACGTCCTGCCGGTGCGCGCGACCGTCGCGCCCGCGGTGACGACCTTCGTTAACGCGGTGTCGGGCGGCCAGATCGACAGGCTGCTCGTCCAGGACGGTACGCTGGTGCGGGCCGCGCAGCCGCTCGCCACGCTCATCAACCCCGCGCTCAAGCTCGATATCCTGACCCGCGAGGCGACGATCGCCAGCCAGCTCGGCACCGTCTCGGGCGACGATCTCGCGCTCCAGCGCAGCCGGCTCGACCGCGAGACGCAGACCGCGGGCGCGGACTATGATTCGATCAAGGCGCGCCGTGATCTGTCGGTGCAGCAGCAGCTCCACGATCAGGGCTTCGTCTCCGACGCGGGCGTCGCCAGCGCGCGCGAGGCGGCCGACTATCAGAACCGCCACCTCGCCCAGCTCCGCCAGGGCGAGGCGACCGAAGACGGCATCGCCGCGCTCCAGGCCCGGCGCCTCGCCGAGACGCGCGCGCGCCTGTCGGGCAATCTCGCCGCGGTCGAGGCCAGCCTCGACGCGCTGACGCTGCGCGCGCCGGTCGCCGGGCGGCTCACCAACTTCACCGTCCAGCCCGGCCAGACGCTCAAGGCGGGCGATCCGGTCGGCCAGGTCGACAGCGAGGGCGCTTGGAAGCTCGTCGCCGATGTCGACGAATATTATCTCGGCCGCGTCGCGGTCGGCCAGCCGGCGACGAGCGATGCCGGTGCGCATCTGGTCGTCACCCGGGTGCTGCCCGCGGTGACCGACGGACGCTTCCGCATCGAGCTCAAGTTCGTCGGCGCGCCGCCCGCCGGGCTCAACCGCGGCCAGACGAGCGACGTGCGCGTGACGCTGGGCGCGACCCGCGCGGCATTGGTCGCGCCGGTCGGCGGCTGGCTCGACAGCGGCGGCGGCACCAGCGCGCTGGTGCTCGATGCCGACGGCCGCCACGCGCGGCGTCGCGCGATCCGCACCGGCACGCGCAATCCCGAACAGGTCGAGATCCTGTCGGGCCTCGCCGCCGGCGACCGCATCGTCACCTCGAACATGTCGACCCTCAAGGGCGACACGATCAACATTCGCTGACCGGAGCCCATGCCCATGATCCGCCTCGAGAACATCCAGCGCCGCTTCGTCTCGGACGAGGTCGAGACCACCGCGCTCGCCGACATCGACCTTGCCGTCGCGCAGGGCGAGTTCCTCGCCATCATGGGGCCATCGGGCTGCGGCAAGTCGACGCTGCTCAACACGCTCGGCACCGTCGACCGGCCGACCGCGGGCCAGTATCTGTTCGGCGATCGCGATCTCGCCCGGCTGAACGAGGCCGAGCTCGCGCGCTTCCGTGGGCAGACGCTGGGCTTCGTGTTCCAGAGCTTCAACCTGATCGACGAGCTGACGATCCGTGAGAATGTCGATCTCGGCCTCGCCTATCGCAAGGGCGTGGGCGCCAACCGCAAGGCGCGGGTCGAGGCGGCGATGGACCGGGTCGGCATCTCGCACCGCGCGCGGCATTTCCCGCATCAGCTCTCGGGCGGCCAGCAGCAGCGCGCCGCGATCGCGCGCGCCATCGTCGGCGAACCGAAACTCATCCTGGCGGACGAGCCGACCGGCAATCTGGATACCGAGAACGGTGCGCAGGTG
>CAZZZX010000676.1:0-1940 GCA_964658585.1 uncultured Novosphingobium sp. | reverse complement strand
GTCCAACGCACGGAGCGCCGCAAGTATATCATCGACCGAAACGGGCTTCTCGGACCCCAGGCGCCGTCGCAGTGCCGGCTGATCTGGTACGGCTGATGCGTCCGAGGCCCACGAGGCTAGGATTGCGCGCTTCACCTCGAGCTCGAACGTCGGGTGATGGACAACATCGAATGGGTGCGTGATACGCGACACCGGTTGCGACATGACAGATCCTCCTTCCCGTCGCTTGCGTTTTCGTCGTGGACAAGAATTTTGGAATGACGTGGCAATTCGTCAATACCGTGTAGTGCTTCGCCATAACAACAGACGATAAGCTCGAGATCGCGTTTGCGAAGAGAACTTACTTTTAAGCCGCCCAAGCCATAGACGTCTGATTCCGACAGACGCCTATCCACACGCCAACGCGGTCGCGTTCGCCATCAGACGTTGCGCCTCAAGCTCTGCTCCCATTTCATACGATCGCGCAGGATGGGCACATCCTCGACCACTGCAATGTCGAACATTTGGAGTGACGCTTCTGTTTGTCGCTTTAGTCCGATAGTCAAAGCGACGAACTAATCGTCCGAAACCATTTATTCAGCCCTAGAGACATGCGAGCGTCCGGATTATCTTTTCGCAGAAGCTATCGCCCGCCGTAGAGTCGTCGAAAGCCGATCGACGGTATAGGGTTTGCGAAGCAGCGCGAACCCGTGATTGCCTTCCTCGGCGAGCACATGGCTATAGCCGCTGGTGAGGATGACCGGCAGTGCGGGATTGGTCTCGCGAAGCCTGTGCGCCAGCTCGATCCCGCTGATGCCCGGCATCATAACATCGGAGAATACCACAACGAAGCGATCCGGATCTTCGACGATTAGATCCAACGCCGCCTGCGCGTGCGTCGCCCACACCGTGGAATAACCGATCTCCTCGATCATCGTCGTGGCGAACTCGCCGACCTGCTGATTATCCTCGACGACGAGGACACAGCCGTGCGCGGCTCCCGGCTGCTCGCTGTCCATGGCCGGCTCGGCGACGTAGACTTCGACTTCCTGTGAGCGCGGCAGATACAGCGTCATCCGTGTTCCAACGGCGACCTCGCTTTCGACCGCGACATCGCCGCCCGATTGTTTGGCGAACCCGATCACCTGGCTGAGCCCGAGACCCGTCCCTTTGCCAATCGCCTTGGTGGTGAAGAACGGCTCGAAGATGCGCTCGATCAGTTCGTCCGGGATGCCGGTACCGGTGTCGGCGATGGAAAGCGCTACATATTCGCCTTCGAGTGCGGGATGGCCACGGCGCGGTTCGATCACACCGGCATTCTGAACACGCAATGTGATCGTGCCGTCATCCGCCATCGCGTCGCGGGCGTTGACAGTCATGTTGAGGATGGCGGTCTCGAACTGGCTGGCGTCGACTTTGACCGGCCACACGTCCGGCGCCCGTTCGATCTTGATCCCCACCCGCGATCCGACCGTACTGTGCAGCATGTCACGAACGCCCTCAAGGCGATCCCCGGGGTCGAAGATCTCGGGGTTGAGCGGCTGCCGTCGGGCAAACGCCAACAGCTGACTTGTGAGCGTTGTCGCGCGATCGGCGGTATCCGAGATCGCTGTCAGATAACGCTGCCGCTTGTCCTCGGAGAGGTCCGAACGCTTGAGCAGGTCGATGCTGCCGCGTATGATCGTCAGCAGATTATTGAAGTCATGGGCGACGCCGCCGGTGAGCTGACCGACCGCCTCCATCTTCTGCGCCTGACGTAAGCTGTCCTCGGTTTGCTGTCGTTGCAGGATTTCGGCGCGCAGCTGCTCGTTGGCCTGGCTAAGCTCGGACGTCCTGAGGTCGACAGCGTGCTCAAGGTCGCGATTGAGCTGATGAAGCGCTTCCTGGTCGCGGACATGCTGGCTAATGTCGGCGATCACTCCCGCCATGCGGTCCGCGACGCCTGAAGCGTCATACTGAGG
>CAZZZX010000675.1:0-1942 GCA_964658585.1 uncultured Novosphingobium sp. | reverse complement strand
CGACCGCGCGCATTTTCAGGCGCTCAAGCAGAAGATCCAGGCGAAGATGGCGGTCGACAAGAAACTCGCCCAGCTCCAGCAGCATATCCGCTTCACCGAGACGCCCGAGGGGCTGCGCATCGATCTGGTCGACGGCGCCGATTTCTCGATGTTCGCGATCGGCTCGGACCAGCTCGTGCCGCGCGCCGCCGAACTGCTCGATGCGGTGGCGCAGGCGATCACCGGCGTGCCCAACGGCGTGATCGTGCGCGGCCATACCGACAGCCTGCCCTATGCCGCGGGACGCTCGGTCAACAACTGGACGCTGTCCTCGGCGCGCGCCGAATCGACGCGGATGCGGCTGTCGCAGGGCGGCGTCGGCAATGATCGCTTCGTGCGGATCGAAGGCGTCGCGGATCGCGAGCCCTATCAGGGCGCCGACGTCGCCGATCCGCGCAACCGCCGCATGTCGATCACGCTCGCCTGGACCGAGGGCGGCACCGACCCCGCGCAGGCCCGGGCGGTGGCGCAGCAGGTCTCGACCGCGGTGGCGGGGCAGATGCACGGGTTTTCGGGCAAGTAGGCCCGCGTCGTCCGGTTCATTTCGAGCGCGGGCCGAGCGCGACCGCGCCCCGTCGTCGAGACGTCGCCGGGGGTGGCGGAGACGCCCTAACGCTGCGGCCCGTAGCTCACCACCTTCTCCTCGCCGATCCCGTCGAGCCTGTTGACCAGCCCGATCCACGGGATGCGGTCGCGCCGGTCGAGCGCGGCGATATCGGGCGCGAGCGCGTCCGCGGGCAGCGTCAGCCCGAAGGTGGTGAGATCGAGCCGACCCGCATCGGCGAGCAGCGAGGCCTTGCCCGCATAGGCGTCGTGCGCCGCGGTCGCGCGCGCGATGCGCGCGTTGTTGAGTTCCTGCGCGGCGTTGAGGATGTCGAGCGTCGAGCGCAGCGCATATTGTTCCTCGAGCTTGGTGCCCTTGTAGACCCCGGTCTGCGAGGCGACCTGCTTGTCGTAGAGATCCTCGGCGAGCGCGCTCGAATGCATCTGCTCCCAGTCCTGCGCGACGCTCAGCTTCACCTGGCGGCGCGCGCTCTCATACTGGTCGGCGTCGCTCTCGTTCTGCGCGCGCGCCTCGCGGATGCCCGAATTGATCGCGCCGGACGAGAAGAACGGCACGTTGACGATCACCCGCAGCGTCTGGTTGTTGTTGCGCAGCTGCTGGTTGTACGAGACCAGCGGGCCCTGGTTGAGATCGCCGCGCAGCGCCACGGTCGGCCGCCCCTGCGCCCGGGCGGCGAGGATGCCGGCGCGCGACGATTTCTCCTGGAACTCGGCGCTGAGCAGCAGCGGGCTGCTCTGCTCGGCGAGCTGGCTCCAGTCGTCGACGGTCTGGCCGAGATCGGGGAGCGGCGGCGCGGGCGCCAGCGGACCCGGCTCGTGGCCGACCAGCGCGCGGTAATTGGCCGAATCGCTGACCAGCCGCGCGCTCGAGGTGACGAGCTGCGCCTGCGCCTGGGCGAGACGCGCATAGCCCTGGTCGCGATCGGTGAGCGTCGCTTCCTTGACGATCAGCTTGGCCGCGGTCTCCGCCACCTGGCCCTCGAGCAGCTTGACGTTCTCCTGGCTGATCTCGACGATCTGCTGGTCGCGCTGGACGTCGACATAGGCGGTGACGACCTGGTCCAGCACGCGCGTCTCCTCGCGGCGGACATTCTGGTAGCCGACGAAGATGTTGGCGAGCGCCGCCTGGATCTGCGCGTTCGACAGGCCGCCGGTATAGATCGGCTGGGTGACCGACAGCGTCTCGACCTGGGTATTCGCGGTGAAGGTCTGGCCGCGCACCACGCTGTTGTCGACCAGCGCGTGCTGGGTCTGCGCGGTATAGGAGCCGGTGACGGTAACGCCGAGACCGGCGCGCGCCTGGATGTAGCGCTCGTTCATCACGCGCAGCTGCGCGCGC
>CAZZZX010000674.1:0-1943 GCA_964658585.1 uncultured Novosphingobium sp. | reverse complement strand
CGAGGGGATCGGCCAGAGCCGGATCACCGCCAATCTCGAGGGCGCGCCGGTCGACACCCAGTTCCGCGTCTCGGACCTCGACGCGCTCGGCTGGGTGCATCGCCTGCTCGCCGAGGACGGGCTGTGCGTCGGTCTGTCGTCCGGGATCAACGTCGCGGGTGCGGTCGCGCTCGCCGGGACGATGGGTCCGGGGCACACGATCGTCACCATCCTGTGCGATTCGGGAATGCGCTATCTCTCCACGCTGTCGAACGCGCGCTGGCTCGCTGCGCGCGGGCTGCCCGCGCCACCCTGGCTGAAGGGCTGAACCGCGCGATGGCGAAACGCGACGAGCCCGCCCGCCGCGAGCCGCGCGACGTGATGCAGCAGCGCATCTATGTGGGCGTGACCGGGCTCGCGGTCGTGTTCCTGCTGACCCTGCTCGCCGCCTCGCTGCTCGCGCTTTTCGGGCAGGATACGCGCGGCACGCCCTCGGCTGCGGCCAATGCCGCGGCCGGCAACGCGGTCGTGCCCAACGAGCCGCTGGCCGAGCTCGGCGTCGCGCCGGGGAACCAGCCCAAGCCCGCAGCCGCCAACGCCGCCGCGGCGGCGCCGGTGCCGCCGCTCCGCCGCTGAGCGCATTCCGGCGAAGGCCGGGACGACGGCGGGTGGGTGAGCGTGGCGGCCTTCGCGCGCGGCCATTCTCCATGCCCGACCCATGTCGTCCCATCGCGCGGCGCGCTGTTGCGTAACCAACACAGTTATCCACAGGCCCGAAATCCGGAACAAATCAGGAATACTGGCGGGAAACCGGACTTTAGAACTTTGGTCCAATTGGCGCTTATCCCACGAAAATACACAGGCTGACCCATACAGTGGTATTGAAACCCACACCGAACCCATGTTAGTCCCATGGCTGTCCGCGAAATGGTTCTGCGAGGGGCAGGAATCGTCGTTCGTGGAAAGGTGGCGGGGGCAGCGCGCTACCAAACGGGGTGTCGGTGGAACTGGGCCATCTCTTTCAAGGCCATGCGCTCAACGCGGTGGACGCGAAGGGACGGGTGTCGGTGCCGGCCAGCTTCCGCACGCTGATCGAGAAGCGCGCCGAGGCCAACGGCCAGAAATCCGAGAACGTCCTCAAGATCGGCGAGCACCGTAGCGGCCATTACCTCACCGCGATGGACGGCGTCGCCGCCGCCGAGACCGATCGGCTGATCGTCGAATCGGTCGCCGACGTGCCCGCGATGGACCGGCCCGATGCACTCGAGGCGGCGCGCGCCGAGGCTTATGGCGGACTCGACAAGGTGACCTTCGACGGCGCCGGCCGCATGGTGCTGACGCCGATGCTGCGCCGCTTCAGCGGGATCGAGGATCTCGCCTTCTTCGTCGGTGCGGGCTCGACCTTCCAGATCTGGTCGCCGGCGCGCGCATTGGCGCAGCTTCCCGAGACCTCGCGCGTCCGCAAGCCGCTGGTCTTCCTGCTCGAAGAGCGCGGGATCGTGCTGTGAGCGGCCAGCCGCATATCCCCGTCCTGCTCGACGAGGTGATGGCTGCGCTCGCGGTGCAGCCCGGCGAGACGCATGTCGACGGTACGTTCGGGGCGGGCGGCTATACGCGTGCCATCCTGGCGGCCGGAGCCGCGCGCGTGTTCGCCTTCGATCGCGATCCGCAGGCGATCGCCGCGGGCCGCGCGCTCGAGGCAGAGAGCGGCGGCCGGCTGGTTCTGGTTGCGCAGCGTTATTCGATGATGGCCGCGGCGCTCGCCGCGCATGGCGTCGAGACGGTCGACGGCGTCACGCTCGACGTCGGCGTCTCCTCGATGCAGCTCGACCAGGCCGAGCGCGGCTTCTCGTTCCAGGCCGATGGCCCGCTCGACATGCGGATGGAGCAGGACGGCGAGAGCGCCGCCGATTTCGTCAACGGCGCGGACGAGGCGGTGATCGCCGACGTGCTGCACGTCTATG
>CAZZZX010000673.1:0-1955 GCA_964658585.1 uncultured Novosphingobium sp. | reverse complement strand
GAACCGGCCCTGCACGGTGACCGCGCCGCCGTCCGCGACCAGCGCGGCGTCGTCGCCCGCCGGCCCGGTATCGACCAGCGTCCGCGCGCTGCCGTCGTCGATCACGAACTTGTTGCCGTAGGTCTCCGCGACACGGCCGCGGATCGTGACGATGCCGTCATTGCCCGGCAGCGTGCGGATCGCGATCGGGTGGAGCGGCGCCATCTCGACCGCCGGCCGCATCGCGTGGCCGGCGACGCCGCCGGCGATCACGCCCGCACCGAGCAGGGCGGCGCTGGCGATCGCGATCCGCAGATGGCCGGTGGTGCGGCGGGGGATATTGTCTTCTGTCATCTCAAGGCTCCTCGTTGGGGTGGGAGCGTTCTAGGCGGGCACGACCGACGCACGCTGAACCGGGCGGTTCAGCTTCGGTTTGGCTCATCGGTCTAGCAGGCCGGGCGAACGAGGAGCGTAAAACCGGATGCGCGTGCTGCTGGTCGAGGACGATCGCGATCTGGCGGAGGGCATCGCGCGCGCGCTGCGCGCCGAGAATTTCGCGGTCGATATCGCGGGCAATGGCGAGGATGGCGGGCATCTCGGCAGCACCGAGGCGTATGACGTCGCGGTGCTCGACCTCGGCCTGCCGCGGCGCGACGGCATCTCGATCCTCGCCGAGTGGCGCGCGCAGGGCCGCACCCTGCCCGTGCTCATCCTCACCGCGCGCGACGCCTGGTCGGACAAGGTACAGGGCTTCAAGGCGGGCGCGGACGATTATCTGGTCAAGCCGTTCCGCGTCGAGGAGCTGGTGATGCGGCTGCGCGCACTGGTCCGCCGCGCCGCCGGCCACGCCGCCAGCGTGATCCGCTGCGGCGCCATCGCGTTCGACGCGCAGACCGGGCAGTTCGAGCGCGACGGGCTGCCGCTGCGGCTGACCGCGTTCGAGTGGCGCGTGCTGTCCTGCCTGATGCTGCGCAAGGAGATCGTGGTCGAGCGGCTCGACCTGCTCGAGCGCGTCTACGAGGGCGACGCCGATGTCGATTCGAACTCGCTCGAGGTGATCGTCGGCCGGTTGCGCCGCAAGATCGGCGCCGACATGATCGAGACGGTGCGTGGTCGTGGCTATCGGCTGACCGAGGCCGCCGCATGAGGGTGATGCCGCGCTCGCTGTTCGGGCGGCTGCTCGGCACCGCGATCGTCGCGCTGCTCATCGCGCTCGCCTTCGCCGCGGTGACGATCGGCCATGTCCTCGAGCGTTTCGTGATGCGCGGGCTCGACGAGCGGCTCGACGCGCAGGTCGCGCTCGTCGCGCGCGCGGTCCGTCCCGACGGCGGCCTCGATCGCGCCCAGCTGATCGATGGGCCACCGTTCGATGCGCCGGGCAGCGGCTGGGCGTGGGAGATCGTGGCGCCGGGTGCGACGGTGCGATCGGGCTCGCTCGCAGGGGGCGACATCGCGGTGCCCGGCGCGCCGCTGCTGCCGTTTCGCGGACCCGATCCGTCGCGCCCGCGTCCGTTCGATATCGGCGGAGGCCCCGGCGCGACGCATGGCCGGGTGCTGATCGTGCCGACTACCGCAGGCGACGCCCGGATCGTCGCGACCGGGCCGCGATCGGTGGCGTCGCGCCCGCTCCGGGCGGCGATGGCGCCGCTGCTGCTCTCGCTGGTGGTGCTCGGCATCGCGCTGGCGGGGGCGATCCTGATCCAGCTGCGCTTCGGGCTGAAGCCGCTCGCCGCGGTGGGCACGATGCTCGGCGAGGTCCGCGCGGGCACGCGCACCCATGTCGATGCGACCGAGCCCACCGAGCTGCTGCCGTTGATCGCCGAACTGAACGCGCTGATCGACGCCAATCGCCTCGCGCTCGACCAGGCGCGCGGGCATGTCGCCAATCTCGCGCACGGGCTCAAGACGCCGCTCGCCGCGCTGCGCCTCGATCTCGCGGCGGGCGGGCATGATCCCGACGGCCGGCTGGCGCGCCA
>CAZZZX010000672.1:0-1961 GCA_964658585.1 uncultured Novosphingobium sp. | reverse complement strand
TCAATATCGATGCGGACAAGGCACCGGCCGGGCTCGCGCGCGGCGGCATCGTCAGGCTGCGCGCGCGGCTGGTGCCGCCGCCCGCCGCCGCGGTGCCCGGCGCCTATGATTACAGCGCGATCGCCTGGTTCGACGGCGTCGGCGCGGCGGGCAAGGCGCTCGATGCGGTGACGCTCGTCACGCCCGCGCCGCGCGGCGGTCCGTCCGAATGGCTGGCGGCGGCGCGCGTCACGCTCTCGGCGCATATCCAGTCGCGGCTGCCGGGCGGGGCGGGGGGCGTCGCCGCGGCGCTCGCCACCGGCGACATGGGCGCGGTGACCGCGGACGACAACGAAGCGTTCCGCCGCTCGGGGCTCGCGCATCTGCTCTCGGTGAGCGGACTGCACCTCACCGCCGCGGTGGGCGCGACGATGGTGCTGGTGCTGCGCCTGCTCGCGCTTTCGCCCTGGCTGGCGCTGCGCGCGCCGCTGCCGCTGATCGCGGCGGGGGCGGGGGCGCTCGCCGGCATCGCCTACACGCTGCTCACCGGTGCCGAGGTGCCGACCGTCCGATCGCTGATCGCCGCGCTGATCGTGCTCGCCGGACTCGCGCTCGGCCGCGAGACCGCGACGCTGCGGCTGGTCGCCACCGGCGCGACGATCGTCGTGCAGCTGTGGCCGCAGAGCGCCGCGGGCCCCAGCTTCCAGCTGAGCTTCGCCGCGATCCTCGCGATCGTCGCGTTGCACGAGCTGCCCTGGACGCACGCCACCTTCGCCGCGCGCGAGGAAGGACCGGCGCGGCGTGCCGCGCGCGCGCTCGGTGAGCTGCTGCTCACCGGGATGGTCGTCGAGGTCGCGCTGATGCCGATCGCGTTGTTCCATTTCCACCGCGCCGGCTTCTACGGCGCGGTCGCCAACATCGTCGCGATCCCGTTGACGACCTTCGTCATCATGCCCGCCGAGGCGATCGCGCTGCTGCTCGATTGCGCGGGGCTCGGCACGCCGGCCTGGTGGGTGACCGGCGCGGCGCTCCGCCTCCTCCTGTGGATCGCACACCATGTCGCGGCGCTGCCAGGCGCGGTGGCGCTGCTGCCGACGATGGGCTGGCGTGGCTATGCGCTCATCGTCGCGGGCGGGCGGTGGCTGGCGCTGTGGCGGACGCGGGTGCGGTTGGCGGGACTCGCGCCGATCGTCGCGGGCGTCGCGCTGATGGCGGCGGCGCGACCTGCGGACCTGCTCGTCACCGGCGACGGGCGCCATGTCGCGCTGCGCACGCGGACCGGCGACGTGGCGCTCCTGCGCGATCGCACCGGCGACTATGTCCGCGCCGCGCTGGCCGAACTCGCCGGGCGCGAGGGCGATGCCGCGCTCGCGATCGAGGATCTGCCCGAGGCGCGCTGCGGCCCCGACACCTGCGCCGCGACTTTGATCCGCGGCGGCCGGACCTGGCGGCTGCTCGCGACGCGCAGCCCGTATCGGCTCGATCGCACGCCGTTCGCACAGGCGTGCGCGGCAGCCGACATCGTGGTCAGCGACCGTCGTCTGCCCAGTTGGTGCGCCCCGCGCTGGCTCAAGGCCGACGCGACGCTGCTCGCGCGCACCGGCGGCCTCGCGATCCGGCTCGATCCGGCATCGGTGGAGAGCGTCGCCGCGCTGCAGGCGGGGCATCCCTGGGCGATCGTGCCGCCACCGCAGCGCCCCCGGCACCGCGTCTTGCATCGCGCGAACGACCCGTTATCGTGACGGTCGGGAGTTGGGGGTCTATTCATGAACAGGTCGATCGGCGCGCTGTGCTGCGCCGCGTTTTTCGTCGGCGCGCCGCTGCGTGCCGCGGCGCCGATGACGATCCTCTATCATCCGCGTTCTATCGTCGAGCTGCGCGGCCAGGTGCGGGTCGATGATTTCGCCTATACGCCCGCCAACCCCAAGACCAAGCCCAACCAGATCGCCAACACCGCGATCGGCGGCATCTATCTCGACAGC
>CAZZZX010000671.1:0-1975 GCA_964658585.1 uncultured Novosphingobium sp. | reverse complement strand
CGCTGCGGACCTGCGCGAAGCCGGCGCGCGACGCCGCGAGATCGTCGGGGTGGATGAAATCGAACCACGAGACCGCGGCGAGATCGTGCGCCGGCCAGCCGAGCACGCGCTGCCACGCCGGATTGCTGCTCTCGATCACGCCGTCCTGGTCGAGCACCGCGAGCAGATCCTGGCTGACCTGCCACGCCATGCCGCGATCGAGCGACCGCGCGAGCACCTGCGATTCGAGATCGGCGTTGAGCGCGCGCAGCTGCGCCTCGACCTTCGATCGCGCCGCGTCGGCGGTGCGGCGATGGGTGACGTCGAGGAAGGTGCAGATCGCGCCTTCCAGCGCACCGTCGCGCAGGATCGGGATCGCCCAGTATTCGACCGGCAGCGGCGGCCGTCCGTCGACCGGGAAGAACAGCTCCGCCGCGACGTGCGCAGGCGTGCCGGTCCGCGCGCAGGTGTAGATCGGGCAGTCGCCGATCGCGTATTCGCGGCCGTCGGGATGCGAATGGTGGATGACGTCGTGGAGCTTGCGCCCGATCGCGTCCTCCTCGCGTTCGAAGCCCATCATCGTCAGGAAGGCGCGGTTGCACACCGTCGTCACGCCATCGCGATCGACCGCATAGAAGCCCTCGATCATCGAATCGAGCAGCAGGCGGAGGTTGGCGCGGGCGTCGCGCGACGCCTCGGCCGCCAGCCGCTCCTCGGTGCGGTCGCGCAGCACCTTGATATAGCCGTCATGCGCGCCCGCGGCGTTGAGCAGCGGCATCATCGCGCCCGACGCCCAGAACCGCGTGCCGTCCGCGCGCAGGTGCCAGCGTTCGTCGGTGCCGCGGCCGGTGTCGCGCGCCGCACGCATCTCCTGCTCGACCCGATCGTCGGCGCGGTCCTCGGGCGTGAAGAAGCGTTCGGCGGTCTCGCCCAGCATCTCGGTCTCGTTCCAGCCGAAGATGCGGTGTGCGCCCTCGTTCCAGCGGGTAATGCGGCCCGCGGTGTCGATCGCGATGATCGCATAGTCGGTCGCGCTGTCGACGATCTGGCGCTGCCGCGCCTCGCTCTCGCGGAGCGCCTCGGCCACCGCGATCTGCGCGCCCAGGCGCTGGTCCTGGTCGAGCTGGACGCCGATCAGCGTCGCGAACATCTCGAACATCCCCCGGATCTCGGGCCGGGCGAGATCGCGCGGCTGCGGATCGATCGCACACAGCGTGCCGAAGAAGCGGCCGTCGGCGAGCACGATCGGCACCGAGACATAGCTGCGGAAGCCGTAGCGCGCCGGCGTCGAATGTCCGCAATACACCGGATCGGTCGCAACGTCGGAGATGAGCACCGCTTCGCGCCGTGCCCTGATCTCGTTGCAGATCGTCGTCTCGACCGCCAGCTCGTCGCCCGGGGCCAGCCCGAAGGCGATGTCGTCGCGCACGCCGCACGCGATCCAGCGCTCCTCGGACACGCGCGCGATCGCGGCGAAGCCCATGCCGGTCGCCTGGCATACCGTATCGAGGATGGTCGGCACCGCGTCCAGGCGCCCGACCGCGGCGACATCGTCGGCATAAGAATCGCGCACGCCGCCAGGTCCCCTTCGCCCGCGTGATAGCGCGCACGGACGCGTCTAGTCGAGCCGTTCGAGCCGTGCCGCGAACAGCCGCGCGCGATCGACATAGCCTGCCGCGGCGGCGCGCAGCCGGTCGATCTCCTCGGCGGACAGCGCGCGCGCGACCCTGGCCGGCGCGCCGACGATCAGGCTGCCCGGCGGGAAGCTCCTGCCCTCGGTGACCAGCGCGCCCGCGCCGACCAGGCTGTCCGCGCCGATCGTCGCCCGGTTGAGCACCACTTGCGCCACGGCCGCCTGGCCCTCTTCCGGCTCGCTGCGCGATTCGAAATAGACGGCTTCGGCAAGGCACTTGCGCTCCCGCGCGCCGCGCTCGCCGTTGAGCAGCGCGGCATAGTTCGGGTGATCGCCGCTGCGCGGTATCACCGACATGTTCGG
>CAZZZX010000670.1:0-1983 GCA_964658585.1 uncultured Novosphingobium sp. | reverse complement strand
GCCGAGGCCAAGCGCTTCGCCATCGTCACCTCGCCGATCGCGCGGCGCGCGCTCGCCCGCCTGCTGCGCCCGCACATGGCCGAGGCGCCGGTGCTGTCGTTCCTCGAAATCCCCGACGGCAAGCCGGTCGAGGTGGTCGCGGTCGTCGGCGGCGCCGCCCCGCAGGTCGGCCAGCGCCGTGACGCGAAGATGATCCGGTGAACGCGCAGACGCCGATGACCACGATGACCTATGGCCGCAAGCCCGCGCGGACCGTGCCCGCGCAGCTCGTCCAGGCGCATATCCCGCTGGTCCGCAAGATCGCCTGGCACGTCCATGGCCGCGTCTCGAACGCGATCGACATCGAGGATCTGGTCCAGATCGGCATGGTCGCGCTGGTCGAGGCGGCGAACGGTTACGAGGATCGCGGCCACGCCTTCGCCACCTATGCCGGGATGCGCGTGCGCGGCAGCATGATCGATCATCTGCGCCGCCATGCCAGCCAGTGCCGATCGGGCATGGCCAAGCGCAAGGAGATCGGCCGCGCGCGCGCGGAACTGGAGACGAAGCTCGGCCGCGCCGCGACCGAGTCCGAGATGGCCGCCGCGATGGGCCTCGACGCGACCTCGTTCCGCGAACTCGCCGACGCCGCCGAGGCGGTGCGCCACGAATCGCTCGACGAGGTCTATTCGGACCAGTCGATGTGGTTCGCCGATCTGGAGGCGGGCGCCGACGAGAGCTTCGACCGCGAGCGGCTCAAGGAAGCGCTCGCCGACGCCATCGCCTCGCTGCCCGAACGCGAGGCGATGGTGCTGCAGCTCTATTTCGTCGAGGAGCTCAATCTCGAGGAGATCGGCAAGGTTCTCGACATCGGCGCGGCCCGTGTCTGCCAGATCAAGAAGGCGGCGCTCGACAAGGTGCGCCGGATGCTGGCGGACTGGCAGGACGACTGAGCGCCGGCGCTCGCCGGCCGGCGCGCCGTCGACGTATCGAAATGGGCGCGAATCGCCCGGCGATATTTCGCGCGACACCGGCGCGGGGTTGCCGCGTTCCGGTGCCGCGCGGATCGCATCGGCGTGCCGCTCAGCGATTGATCCGGCAGTCGATCTTGCTCTGGCGCGTGATCGGATCGTAATCGAGATAGGTCACGGTCACGGTGGCCGTGCTGCCATCCTGTGCATGGGCGGAACATTGCTGCGTCAGCCCCGGCTGGGTCTTGAGGTACAGCGGGCAATCGACGCGATCGGCATGGAACCCCGCCGGCCACAATTCGCCCATGCAACTCGGCCCGACCTGACCCGCGGCGACCACCGTCCCCGGGGGGCCGGCACGGCCGAGCGGAAGCCCGGCCGGCGCCGGTGCCGGGACGTCCTGCGTGGGGGCGCCGCCGAAGCGCGGAACGCTCATCACCGGGTTCGGCGTATCGTCGGACGGCGGAGCGGCCATCGCTTGAGGCGGCGGGGCCGGAGCGGCGGGGAGGGCGTCGGCAGTCTGGGTCGGCTGGACGGCCTGCGTCGCCGCGGCCTGATCGATGGCGCCCGGCTCATCCTGGATCGCGACCGTCGCCACCTTCCATCGCCCGTCGATCCGCCGGAGATCGACCGATGTCGCGAGATCGGGCAGGTCCAGCCGCTTGATCGTGCCGCGCAGCGTCGCGGTATCGCCGCTGGTGTCGTCATCCGTCCAGTCGGATGCGTAGAAGCGGGCGAGCCGCAGTCGCTTCGACGTATTCGCCCATGTCGCGACGGGAGTTTCCTCTTGGAAGGTCGGTGCCGTCAGGGCGTATGCGTCGAGCGGGCCGTTGTCCGCGTTGGCGCGGAAAAAGGCGGTGGCGGCAGTCTGGGGGCCGGCGATCGCGCGGTAGCGCTGGGTGAACAACCAGCCGCCCAGGACGAGCAGCGCCACCACCGCGGCAGCCAGGATGAGAAAGGTGTTGCGTCGCGGGCGGTCCGGCCCGTGGGGCGCCGCGGACGGCGTGACGCGAGACGCCGCTGCGGAATCGTC
>CAZZZX010000669.1:0-1983 GCA_964658585.1 uncultured Novosphingobium sp. | reverse complement strand
CCAAGTTCACCGAGGTCGGCTATGTCGGCCGCGATGTCGAGCAGATCGCGCGCGATCTCGTCGAGGAGGCGATCCGGCTCGAGCGCGAGCGGCGCCGCGTCGCGGTCAAGGACAAGGCCGAGGAGGCGGCGCTCGCCCGGCTGATCGACGCGCTGGTCGGCAAGGATGCGTCGGAGGCGACGCGCACCGCCTTCACCCAGCGCTTCCGCGACGGCCATCTCGACGACAAGGAGATCGAGATCGAGATCGAGGACACGCCGCAGACCCCGTTCGAGATTCCCGGCATGGGCGGCCAGGTCGGCATGATCAACCTCGGCGACATGATGGGCAAGGCGTTCGGCGGCGGCAAGCCGCTCAAGCGGCGCCGGCTGCAGGTGCCTGCCGCCTGGGCCAAGCTGGTCGAGGAGGAGAGCGACAAGCGCCTCGATACCGACGATCTCAACCGCGCCGCGCTGGCGGATGCCGAGGGCAACGGCATCGTTTTCTTGGACGAGATCGACAAGATCGCGGTCAGCGACGTGCGCGGCGGGTCGGTCAGCCGCGAGGGCGTGCAGCGCGACCTGCTGCCGCTGATCGAGGGCACCACCGTCGCCACCAAATACGGCCCGATGAAGACCGACCATGTGTTGTTCATCGCATCGGGCGCGTTCCACGTCGCCAAGCCGAGCGATCTGCTCCCCGAGTTGCAGGGGCGGCTGCCGATCCGCGTCGAGCTGAAGGCGCTGACCGAGGCCGATTTCGTCGCCATCCTCACCGACACGCGGGCCAGCCTCACGCAGCAATATGTCGCGCTGCTCGGCACCGAGGGGGTGACGGTCTCGTTTGCGGACGACGGCATCGCCGCGATCGCGAGGGTCGCCGCGCAGGTGAACGACAGCGTCGAGAATATCGGTGCGCGGCGGCTGCAGACGGTGATGGAGAAACTGCTCGAGGAGATCAGCTTCGAGGCCGAGGACCGCGCGGGTACGACGCTCCGCGTCGATGCCGGATATGTCGAGGCGCATCTCGCGGGGATCGCGAAGAACACCGATCTGAGCCGCTACATCCTGTAGCGGCGGGCGATGGGGCGGCGGCCTGCGACCGCCGCCACGCCGTCTCAGTAGGTGCCCGAGAAGCTGCGGTTGAGGTTGCCGCCTTCGCTCCGGCCATCATCGTCGTCGCGCCCGAACAGGCCGCCGCGCGTCTCGGCATCGGTCCACAGCCGCTTGGCCTCGTCCGCGGTCTTGCTCAGCCTGACCGTGTCGTCGACCGAGGCGATCCACGACGACGGGATGCTGTGGTGATGGCCGTCGGCATCGCGGTCGCTCTTGGCGAGCAGCAGATGGTCGCCGCGGACATGATCGACCTTGCCGACATGTCCGCCGTCCGAGCCGACCACCTCTTGGTGCTCCGTCACCCTGGCGAGCGCGTCGCGCTGGGTCTGGCGGGTCTGGCGCCATGTCGCGAACTCGCTCTCGAAGCGCGACCGGTTCTCGCGTCGATACTCGTCGTAATCGCGGTCGAACGCGCTGATCTGGCGATCGCGCCAGTCGTGATAGTCGCCATGCTCGGAGGCACGATCACGGCCGCCGCGTTCGCGCGCGTCGCGCTGTTCGTACGCGGCGCGGTAGAGTCCGCGGCGGCGCGCGGCGTCGCCGTCATAGCCGAAACCGTCGGCTCGGTAGCCGGCCCCGCTTACGGCGCCGTCGTCGTCGAACTGGCGACCGGCTTCGGCCTGGCCATAGGGCGCCGCATAGGGTCGCGACCCGCCCGCATAGCCGCCGCGCCGATAGCCCTCGTCACGGTTCGAGCGCGGTTCGCGCGGATAGTCGCCGGCGGCGTAGCGCGGCGCGCCATAGCCGCGGTCGCCGGTGCTGCGGTCGGCGCGATCGTCGTAGCGCTCGTCGTACCGGCGGCGGCGCTCGGCCTCCTCGTCGCCGAACCAGGAGCGGACCTCATCACCCGCACGCTCGAAGAATCCGCGATCGCTCGGCTCGCCATAGC
>CAZZZX010000668.1:0-1990 GCA_964658585.1 uncultured Novosphingobium sp. | reverse complement strand
GACCAGCGCGTCGCCGCGTCGATGCGCTCGAACGCGCCGGGCGGCCCGCCCTCGCCCAGCGTGAGCAGCGCGGGCGCGGGCAGATGCGCGAGCCGGCCGATGGTGGCGGCGGACGCCAGTGCGCCGTCGGCGAGCACCAGCACGCGCTCGTCGGGGTGGAAGCGGTCGGCACCGTCCGCGGCGCTGCGCGCGACCTCGACCGCGATGCCGTCGCGGCGCAGCCGGTCGATCGCGGTGGTGAACGCCGCGGGCAGCCGCTCGACCAGCACGACGACATGCGCCGCCCCCGCCGCGACGACGAGCCGCACCTGGCGTTCGACCAAACTACGACCGGCAACGGGCAGCGTCGCGATCAGGCCGCCGCCGTCCTCGGTGTCGCGCACCGCCGCGATCAATGCCGCCAGCACGCCGCCCCACCATCGAATTTCTGCGCTGTCACCGTCCCGCGATAGCCCCCCGATGGCCCTGCTGCCAAGCGCCACCGCGCACCGCCGGATCGTGCGCGCGTTGCGCCGGTGCGTCTGGCGCCCGCGGCCGGATCGATGTTACAGTCGCGCCATGACCAGGGGGGCCTACTGGGCGGGATCGCCGCTCCATTCCGCGGACCGCGACGGGGACGATCTCCCCGAATCGCCGTTCACCGCCATCATCGCGGCGCCGGACGAGCCCGATCCTGCGGCCCCGCTCCCGGCGGCGATGGCGCGCGAGCGGATCGCGCTGTGGCTGTTCGCCGCTGCGGCCATGTGCTGGATCGCGGTACTCGGCGGGGTTGCGTTGTCGACGATCGGCAATGGCGGGCTCGCCGTGCCCGATCTGGTACGCGGCATCAGCATCGCGAGCGGTCCGCTCGCGCTGATCGCGACGCTGGTCATCCTGTGGCAGCGCAACGGCAGCCGCGAGGCGGCGCGCTATGCCGATGTCGCACGCGGCGTGCGGATGGAGACGCTGGCGCTCGATGCGGTGCTCGGGCTCGTGTCGCAACGGCTCGGCGAGGATCGTGCGGCGGTGGCGGCGCAGGCCGACCAGCTGCTTGCGATCGCCGACGAGACCTCCGCGAAGCTCGGCAGCGCCACCGCCGCGCTCGCGCGCGAGGTCGCCGATCTCGGCAAGCGCAGCCGCGAGCTCGACGAGGCGGCGGGCACCGCACGCGTCGACATGGGCGTGCTGCTCGCCGACCTGCCGATCGCCGAGGCGCAGGTCCGCACGCTCGCCGAGGAGCTGCGCGGCGCGGGCCTGAGCGCCCACGAACAGGGCGCCGCGCTCCAGGCGCTGCTCGCGACGCTGACGGCGCGCGCGCGCGAAGCGGAGGACAATGCCGGCGGCGCCGCCAACCGGCTGCAGGCGCAGGTGTCGCGGATCGCCGGCGCGAGCGAGATCGCCGCGCGCGACATCGATGCGACCGCGGTCCGCATGGGCGAAGCGGTCGATGCCGCGCTCGTCCGCGCCGGCGAGGCGGTCGAGCGCACGCATCACGGCATCGTCGCACAGGGCGACGCGATCGCCGCGATGGCCGAACGCGCGCGCGCCGCCGCCGATGGCGCATCTTCCGATGCCGCGGCGTCGATCGAGACGCGGGTCGCGGCGATCGGCGGCAAGGTCGAGGCGCTCGCGGGTCTGCTCGCCCGGCAGGACGATGTCGGCGCGGCGCTGGTCGAGCGGTTGCAGCGCGGGCTCGGCGCGCTCGAGGCGCGCTTCGCCGAACTGGACGAGAGCGGGCGGGCGCGGACAGAGCGGCTTGGCGAAGCGCTCGGCCTGCTGCTCGCGCACGCCGAGACGACGATGGCTGCGCTCAACGACAGCGGCACCGCGGCGACGACGCTCATCAATCGCACCGAGACGCTGCACCAGGCGATCGGCGCGTGCCTGACCGAACTCGACCAGACCTTGCCCGGCGCGCTGTCGACGCTGGAGACCGCGGCGCTGCGCAGCCGCACCGCGATCGCGGAGAGCGCGCCCGGTGCGGTCACGAACGCCTCGCCATAGACGCGGC
>CAZZZX010000667.1:0-1992 GCA_964658585.1 uncultured Novosphingobium sp. | reverse complement strand
GATCTCGCGGCACTGGGCGAGGTGGCGGCCGGTCTCGGCGCAGGTCTCGTGCAGATTTTCCAGCGGCGCGCCCGACAGCTCGAACTGGCCCGCGGGCTCCAGGCTGATGCCGCCATCGGCGCCCGACAGGCCGATGACGTTGTCGCCCTCGATGATCGGCTCCCAGCCGAACTTGGTGAGGCCGATCATCAGCGCGTGGATGCCGCCCGGCTCCTCGTAGGAGGGCGCACGCTTGCTGTCCTTCCAGAACACGAACTTCTCGTGTTCGGTGCCGATCCGCCACCGGTCGCGCGGCTTCTCGCCCTTCTCGAACACGCCGAGCAGATCGTCGCGGCTTTCGACGACGGGATCTTCGGCGGAGTTTGCGGTGCGCGTCGACATGGCGCTGCCGCCTAGCGGGCCGCAGGCGCCAAGGGAAGCGCGATCAGCGCCAGTCGCCCGCTGCCGCCATCCATATCGCGACCGCCGCCAGCGCCGCGGTCTCGGCGCGCAGGATGCGCGGGCCGAGGCCGATGCCGAGCGCCTGCGGCAGCGCGCGGATCGCCGCGCGCTCGTCGGGATCGAAGCCGCCCTCGGGGCCGATCAGGATCGCCGCGGGGCCGGGGCGCGCGGCGACGGCGAGCGGGGCACCGCCGGTCTCGTCGGCGAAGATCAGCGTGCGGTCGGCAGGCCAGTCGCCGAGCAACGCGGCGAGCTTCGTCGGTTTGGCGAGTTCGGGCAGTGCGGTCCGCCCGCATTGCTCGGCCGCCTCGATCATGTGCGCGCGCAGCCGCTCGGCGTTGAGTCGCTCGACGATCGTGCGGCGCGTTAGCACCGGCACCAGCCGCGCGACGCCGAGTTCGCACGCCTTCTCGGCGAGCCAGTCGATCCGCTGGCGCTTGATCGGCGCGGCAAGCAGCCAGAGATCGGGCACCGGCTCGCGCGGGCGCAGATGCGCGACGATCCGCAGCCGCGCGTCGCGCTTGCCTGCCACGGCGAGTTCGGCCGCCCATTCGCCGGTACGATCGTCGAAGCAGCGGATCGCGGCGCCCGCGCCGAGCCGCATCACGTTGACCAGATAGTTGGCCTGGGCGCCGTCGAGCGCAATCTCGGCGCCTTCGGCCAGCGGCTGGTCGACGAACAGGCGGGGCGCACTCGCAGGCGGCCAGGCGGGGGTGGCGGGCATCGCCGCGTCTTACGGGTGCGGGGGCTGCGGCGGAAACGCCGGGGTCGGCGGCGCGGTGCCATCGATCGCGACGATCGTCTGCATCGTGACGTGGTGGCGACCGCGCATCGCGGTTCCGTCGGCGCCGACCGCGCTGAAGCGGCGGCTTCCGGTAAAGCCGTCGCAAATCCTTTCAAGCGCGGTCCGGGCTGATCCCGACGGTTCGGATTCGGCGCCCGAATTGATGCAGCTCGTGATCGACCCGTCCTTCTCGACGTCGAAATCGACCCGCGAAGCGAAGGCGTAGATCGGGATGGTACTTGGGAATCGCCACAGGACGCGATTGTGGTACCGCGACTCGATGGCGTGTCCCTCGCTGTCTGTCGCTGGTTTGAACTGCGCCCTTACGGACACCAGCGTGCAGGTGGCGGTATCGAGATCCGCGTTTCCGCTCGACTGCGTCACGGTGCAATCGGCGACGTGCCCATCGGCATCGACCTTGAGCGTGAAATCGGTCGTGCCCTGCGCGAAGGCCCTGAGCGCGGATCGCGGATAGTCGCTGGTCTTGATCCAGTCTCCGGGGCGGCCGATCGGCGTGGGCATCGGGGTTTCCGATGCGACCGTGATCGCGGCGAACAGCAGTAGCATCGGACCTCGGCTCCTTCGAGTAGCGGACGAGGCTATCGTGCGGCCGACGATTGTCAAAGGCGCGCGGTCGCCGCGATGCGGAGCCTTTCCATCCTCGATCCTGCGTGCGACGGGCGGGCATGTCTTCCACTGCACCCGCCACCGTTCCCGATACCCAGACCCGCGGGCTGCTCGCGCTGTTGCCCGCGCGCGCGCGGCCG
>CAZZZX010000666.1:0-1993 GCA_964658585.1 uncultured Novosphingobium sp. | reverse complement strand
TCGTACCATGATAGCGCGGACGCGGCCGGTCGCCAGAGGCTCGCGACATGAAAGGGGCGCCGGCAGCCCAAGCCGCCGACGCCCCTGCGCAGCGCGTCCGTAAGGCGTTACGCCTTGGCGGTCTCGCGATTGTCCTTGCGCTCGGCGATACGCGCCGACTTGCCGGTGCGGCCGCGCAGATAATAGAGCTTGGCGCGACGCACCACGCCGCGGCGGACGACCTCGATCGAATCGACGTTGGGCGAATAGAGCGGGAAGACACGCTCGACACCCTCGCCGAACGAGATCTTGCGGACCGTGAAGCTCGATCCCATCGCCTTGTTCGAGCGCGCGATGCACACGCCCTCGAAATTCTGGATGCGGGTGCGCTCGCCCTCGACCACGCGGACGCCGACGCGCAGCGTGTCGCCGGGGCGGAATTCGGGGATCTTCTTGGTCTCGTTGAAGTGCGCGATGGCCTCGGCCTCGAGCGTCTGGATCAGGTTCATGCCGTCTCGTCCCGTTCGTGCCGCGCGCCAGAGGGCGATCGGACCGGAACGCCCCGGTGGCGCTCCCAAAGGTCCGGTCGCCGTGACCGTGTGACAGCCTCCGCCTCGGCCTTGCGCCAGGCGGCGACCTTCGCATGATCCCCCGATCGCAGCACTTCGGGGATCGTGCGCCCTTCCCATTGCTGAGGTCGGGTATAATGCGGATATTCGAGGAGGCCGCTCTCGAAGCTTTCCTCGTCCCCGCTTGAAGCGGCGCCCATTACGCCGGGAAGCAGCCGAATGCAAGCATCGAGCAGCGTCAGCGCAGCCATTTCGCCGCCCGACAGGACATAGTCGCCGATCGACACTTCCTCTATCGCGCGCGCGTCGAACAGGCGCTGGTCGATGCCCTCGAACCGGCCGCACAGGATGATCGCGCCGGGGCCCGCGGCGAGGCTGCGGACCCGCGCCTGGACGAGCGGCGCGCCGCGTGGCGTCATCGCCAGAACGGGCAGACCGGGATGGCGCGCGACGGTGTCGTCGAGCGCGTCGGCCAGCACGTCGGCACGCATCACCATGCCGGCGCCGCCGCCCGCGGGGGTGTCGTCGACCGAGCGGTGCCGGTCGGTGGCGAAGTCGCGGATCTGGACGGCGTCGAGCGACCATCGCCCCTCCGCGAGCGCGCGCCCGGCGATGCTCGCGCCGAGCGGCCCGGGGAACATCTCGGGATAGAGGGTGAGGACGGCAGCGGCGAAGCTCATCGCCGCGTCCAGCGGATCACCATGGTCGCCAGCAGCACGCCCGCCAGCCACAGCACCGCATAGGCCAGCACCAGCCGCGCGACGATCGCGCCCTCCGGCCGCGCACCCTGCGCCGCCATCATCGAGACGTAGGAGAACAGCGCCACCGCCAGCATCAGCAGCGGCACCGCGGCGGGTGCGATCAGCCGATAGGCGGCGATGCGGCGCGGGTAGCGGCGCGCGACCAGCGCGACCACCGCGACCGTGAAGACGAACTGGAAGGCCAGTACCTCGAGAAAGAAGGCGCTGCCCGCGTCCATGCTCACGCCTCGACGAAATCGGCATGGACGACGATCGGCGGCCCGAGATCGTCGACGCCGGCCGCGACCGGCACGAGGAAGCTGCGGCCGTCTTCGCGCGCGATCTCGATCAGGTCGCCGGCGCCGTAATCGACCACCGCGGCGATCGTGCCGAGCGCCGCGCCGTCGGTCGACACCGCAGGCTGCCCGACGAGATCGGCGTGGTAATATTCGCCCTCGCCAAGCGGTGGCAGCGCCGCGCGCGGAACCGACAGCCGGACGCCGCGCAGCGCCTCGGCGGCGGTGCGATCGCCGATCTCGGCAAAGCGCGCGACCGCGCCGTTGGCACCGGGTCGCACGCTTTTGAGGGTCAGCGTCCGATCGCCGGCGGTGAGCGACGGATAGCGCGCCAGATCATCGGTGAAGAGCTTGAGCCGTACCTCGCCCGCGATCCCGTGCGCGCCGACCACCGCGGCGAGCACCACCT
>CAZZZX010000665.1:0-2006 GCA_964658585.1 uncultured Novosphingobium sp. | reverse complement strand
TCGGCGGCAGGCGGTCGCGATTGAACGCCGCGACCGTGCCGATGCCCTTGGCGACGCCGGCGCGGATCAGTGTCTCGACTCGGCTTCCCATCGCGTCCTCCAATGTTTACACCGTCATCATAACGGCAATGGTAACGGTGTCAACATGTCCGATCGACGCTATCACCACGGCGATCTGCGGACCGCGCTGATCGAGGCCGGGCTGGCCCTGCTCGGCGCGCGCGCCGCCGACGATCTCTCGCTGCGCGAGGTGGCGCGCGCGGTCGGGGTCAGCGCGACCGCGGTCTATCGGCATTTTCCCGACAAGGGCGCGCTGATGGGTGCGCTGGCGCGCGAAGGTCTCGACCGGCTCGCCGCCGCGCAACATGCCGCCGCGGAGGCCGCCGGTGGCGGGACGGCGGGTTTCGCAGCGACCGGACGCGCCTATGTCCGCTTCGCGCTCGCCAATCCGGCGCTGTTCCGGCTGATCTTCGCCTCGCCCGTGCTGCAATCGCCCGCGATGCGCGAGAGCGCGACCGGCTCGGACGCCTATGCCTTCCTCCAGGCCAATGCCGCCGCCGTCGCGGACGACCGTCCGACGGACGAGAACGCCTCGACCGTCGCGATCCAGGCGTGGGCGCTGGTCCACGGCCTCGCGATGCTGATGCTCGACGGCCAGATCCCGGCGGACGAGGCGCTCATCGATCGCGCGATCGCTCCGCGCTAGGGAGCGCGCCGCCGGTCGCCGCGATGCGTCCGAACCGGAGAGGAGGATCGCTCGATGTCTTGCCGGACCGACCCGGCGGGGTCGGTGAGCATCGCGACGATATCGCTCACCGCCGCCGCCCTCAGTCGAGAAACCGGATCGAGGCGCCGTCCCCGTCGCGGACGAGACGGACACGGATGTCGTAGAGGCGGGCCAGATTGTCTTCGGTCATCACCGCGGCGGCAGGCCCCGCCCAGAGCAGCCGGCCGTCGCGCACCGCAGCGACATCGTCCGCGAAGCG
The DNA here is from genome assembly GCA_964658585.1 of uncultured Novosphingobium sp. Lineage (GTDB taxonomy): Bacteria > Pseudomonadota > Alphaproteobacteria > Sphingomonadales > Sphingomonadaceae > Solisphingomonas. The sequence goes on along the minus strand of CAZZZX010000665.1, from coordinate 1,020 downwards.
CAATGCCAGATCGAGCTCGTGGATCGACATGACGACGGTTCGTCCGACATCGGCGCGCGCGCGCAGGCGGCGCAGCGCATCCACGGCATGGCGCGGATCGAGACCGGCGGTGGGCTCGTCGACGATCAGCAGTTCGGGATCGGCGACCACCGCGCGGGCGAGCATGACGCGCGCGAGTTCGCCGCCGGACAGGCTCGTCGCCCGGCGATCGCGCAGCGCGAGGAGATCGCATTCGGCGAGCGCCCGGTCGATCGCGGGCTGCATTGATGCGGGCAGATCCCCGAACGCCGGGAGCGACGGCGTCAGCCCGAGCGCGACGACGCGCTCGACGCTGATCGGCCATTCGACACCCGCGCGCTGCGGCAGATAGGCCCGGCGCCTGGCGAGATCGCGGCGGCCGAGCGTGGCGAGATCGATGTCGCCGAGCAGCACCCGCCCGCGCGCCGGCGTCAGCAGACCCGCGGCGCATTCGAGGAGCGTGCTCTTGCCCGCGCCGTTGGGGCCGATCACCGCGGTCAGTCGCCCCGCCGCGAAGCTGAGGTCGACGCCGTCGACGACGAAGCGATCGCCACGTTCGACCGCGATATCCACGAGCCGGAGCGCGCTCATGCGGTCCGTACCCGGATGCGCAGCACCAGCCAGAGGAAGAAGGGCGCGCCGACCACGCTGATGAAGACGCCGAGCCCGATCCCCTGGCCCGGACCGCGGACGAGCCGTGTCGCGATATCCGCCAGCGTCACGAGGATCGCGCCGGCGAGCGCCGCCGGCACCATCGTCGCACCCGGACGATGCGCGACCAGCGGACGCACGAGGTGCGGCGCGACGAGGCCGACGAAGCCGATCGATCCCGCCACCGCGGTCGCCGCGCCGACGCCGAGCGCCGTACCGAACAGCGCGAGCAGCCGCACCCGCCCGACATGCACGCCGAGGCTTTCGGCCTGCGCCTCGCCCAGCGCCAGCGCGTCGAGCGCGCGGCCGGTCGACAGCAGCAATACGGCGCCGGTCAGGATGAACGGCGCC
>CAZZZX010000664.1:0-2006 GCA_964658585.1 uncultured Novosphingobium sp. | reverse complement strand
CGGATCGATCATGGAGAAATCGACCCACAGGTTGAAGACGTGCTTGACCAGGCCCGCGTCCGCGAGCGGGCGGGCGAGCGGCGGTTCGGCATGGACGAGCACACCGTCGACGCGCAGCTCGACCCGGGTCAGCGCGGTCGACGAGACGCACACGCCGCGGATCGCCTCGATGCCGGACAGCCGCGGCAGCACGCCCCATTCGCTGCGATCACGTCGCCCGCCGAGCCGGCGCAGTTCGATCGTATCGATCGGGCGGGCGTCCGCCTCGCCCGCGGGCCGGGGCAGCAGCGCCTCGACGGTCCCGTCGTCCTGCGTCGCCGGCCCGGCGACGCGCGCCGCGATGTGCGCGAGCTCGCGTGCCGCATCGCCCTGGTCCGGCTGCAGTGCCAGCGCCCGGCGATACGCCGCCGCCGCCTCGACCGGACGTTCGGCGATCTTGTAAAAATGCCCGAGCTGGAGCGCGAGATCCGCGTCCTCGGGGCGCCGTGCGACGGCGGCGAGATAATGCCGCTCGGCCGCCGCGCGATCGCCGGCCTCCTTGAACATGTGCCCGGCCTGGACCTGGATGTCGGATCGACCCGGCCACAGCGCGAACGCCTGCTCGTAGAGGATCGCGGCGTCGCGGAAGCGGCGCGTATCGCGCAGCTCGTCGGCGCGGCGGCACAGCAGCAGCGCGATCCGGTGCGTCCGCGGACGCACCAGCCGGCGCCATCGCCTTCCCAGAGCTGCCAGCGCCACACTCGTCCCCCGCGATCGTGGCGCGGTCATGGCCATGCCGCAGGCAGCGTGCAACCCCGCCGCCGATCGATGCTTGGCAGAGTGGTGGAGAGGCCCTAGTCCTCGGCATCGACAAGACCGTCACGGCGGCGGCGCGCAATAAGACGGGACGCGATGAGCGCTGAAGGGCTGAACGGGGCGGCGACCGCGTGGGATATCGGGCACTGCTATCGCGTCCTGCTCGGGCGCGAGGCGGAGAGCGAGGCCGTCATCGAGGAGAAGGTCGGCCGCAGCCGGACCGAGGTGCTGGACGCCTTCATCACCTCCGGTGAGTTCGGCTCCCAGATCTTCTACCGCCTGATCGACGGGCTCGCACCCGCCACCCGTCTGCACGAGAAGGCCGCCGAGCCCGAGGCGGCGGAATGGGCGGCGCAGTATTTCGGTATCGACGATGGCCGTGCCGAGCGGCTGCGCCGTGCCGACAGCGGGCTCGCGGTGCTGGCGGCGGTGGCGACGACGCCGACCTTCGTGGCGATCCTCGAAGCGCGCTTCGGGGCCGGATCGACCGCCGCGTTCGGGGCCGCGCTTCAGGCGCACACCGTCAAGGTGCTCCGCCAGACCGCGCCCGACGACGTCGCGCTGACCCTCAGATGCGGATCGATGCTGCTCGGCTCGCTCGGGCGGGTGAAGACCCGGCCCGACAAGCCGCTCGCCAGCCTCGACATCTGGGATTTCGGGCTCGCCGATTTCGCGCGGCTCAGCCGGCTCGACGATTTCGCGATCACGACAGCACCGCGCGACGGCGCCGAGACCAGTTATCCGCTGCCCGTCCCGCACGCCGCCGCCGCGTCCGAGCCGCTCGCCAGCCGCCGCTGGCTGGCACCATCGCTCAAGCTCGCCGATGCCTGGTTCGCCAGCCGCCGCGATCTCGCGCTGCGCTTCGAAGGCAAGGGCGCGGATCTCGCGCTCGACGTCTATCAGTGTCCGATCGGCGATCGGCCGATCAAGCTCGTCGCGGGCGCGCCGATCGGCCAGGCGGTGGCGATCGTGTCGATCAAGCTGTTCAATCCGCTCGCGCCCGTGCTGCTCGTCATCCGTGACGCGTCGGGGACGATCCGGCTGTTCGATCATATCCCGTTCCCATCGCTGGCGCGCGGCGGGCTCCATGCCGCCGAGCGCGCGATCTGCGGCAATGGCGGCGACGATCTCGCCGACATGGCGCTGATCTCGGCGGAGCTGCTCGCGCCGTTGCTCGGTCGCGCCGAGATCCTCGACCGCACGGTCGCGAC
>CAZZZX010000663.1:0-2010 GCA_964658585.1 uncultured Novosphingobium sp. | reverse complement strand
GAGCTTGCAGGTTTCGATCAAGGTGTAGATCGCCGCGGCGCGGTGCCCGCCGGCAGATATACGTCGACCCGGCTGCCGAAGCGGATCAGCCCGATCCGCTGGCCACCCGCGATGATGTCGCCCGGCTTGACGAACGGCACGATGCGTCGCGCCACCAGCCCGGCGATCTGGGTGAACCCGATCCGCAGCCCGTCCGCGCCCTCGACCAGAATGTGCTGGCGCTCATTCTCCTCGCTCGCCTTGTCGAGATCGGCGTTGAGGAACTTGCCCGAGACATAGACGACGCGGCTCACCGTCCCGCCGATCGGCGCGCGGTTGATATGCACGTCGAACACCGACATGAAGATCGACACCCGCGTCACCGGATCCGCCGCGAGCGCGCCGTCCGCGATCAGCTCGCGCGGCGGCGGCACGGTGGCGATCATCGTCACCAGCCCGTCCGCCGGTGCGACGATCGCGCGCGGGGTGCGCGGGGTCGTGCGGATCGGATCACGGAAAAAGGCCAGCGTCCATGCGGTCAGTGCGACGCCCAGCCAGCCGAGCGGCTGCCACAGCACGAACAGCAGCAGCGAAAGCACCGCGGCCGCGGCGGCGAACTTGTAGCCTTCGGGATGGATGGCGGGCCAGCGCCACTTCACCGTGCTGGTCCCGAACTCGGGTTTTTCGAGCGACGTCATCGCGCCTGTCTAGGGGAGGCGGACCCGTGTGTCACGGTTGATCGCACGGCCCGCCGCCGCTAGGCGCTGTGCCAAACCTCGCCGGCGCCTCCGTCCGCCGGCCCCACAGCCGGGAGCGCGCGCATGGCAAAGATCAAGGTGAAGACCCCCGTCGTCGAGATCGACGGCGACGAGATGACCCGGATCATCTGGGAATGGATCCGCGAGCGCCTCATCAAGCCCTATCTCGAGATCGACCTCGACTATTACGACCTCGCCGTCGAATATCGCGACCGGACCGACGACCAGGTCACCGTCGACAGCGCCAAGGCGATCCAGAAATACGGTGTCGGCGTGAAGTGCGCGACGATCACCCCCGACGAGGCGCGCGTCGAGGAGTTCGGCCTCAAGAAGATGTGGAAATCGCCCAACGGCACGATCCGCAACATCCTGGGCGGCACGATCTTCCGCGAGCCGATCGTGATGCGCAACGTGCCCCGGCTGGTGCCGGGCTGGACCGACCCGATCGTGGTCGGCCGCCACGCCTTCGGCGACCAGTATCGCGCCACCGACTTCCGCGTGCCCGGCCCGGGCAAGCTCAAGATGACCTTCGAGGGCGAGGACGGCAACGTCCTGGAATATGATGTGTTCGACTTCCCGTCCGCCGGCGTCGCGATGGGCATGTACAATCTCGACGATTCGATCCGCGACTTCGCGCGCGCCAGCATGAACTATGCGCTGGGGCGCAAATGGCCACTCTATCTTAGCACCAAGAACACCATCCTCAAGGCGTATGACGGCCGCTTCAAGGATCTGTTCGCGGAGGTGTTCGAGGCCGAGTTCGTCGATCGCTTCCGCGCCGCCAACATTCTCTACGAACACCGGCTGATCGACGACATGGTGGCGAGCGCGCTCAAGTGGAGCGGCAAGTTCGTCTGGGCGTGCAAGAACTACGATGGCGACGTCCAGTCCGATACCGTCGCACAGGGCTTCGGATCGCTCGGGCTGATGACCTCGGTGCTGATGACGCCCGACGGCAGGACGATCGAGGCCGAGGCCGCGCACGGCACCGTGACGCGCCACTACCGGATGCACCAGCAGGGCAAGCAGACCTCGACCAATCCGATCGCGTCGATCTTCGCCTGGACGCAGGGGCTGCAGTTCCGCGGCCGCTTCGACGGCACGCCCGACGTCACGCGCTTCGCCGAGACGCTGGAGAAGGTCTGCGTCGCGACGGTCGAGGGCGGCCAGATGACCAAGGATCTCGCGATCCTGGTCGGGCCCGAGCAGAGCTGGATGACGACCGAGCAGTTCTTCGACGCGATCCGCGTCAATCTCGAGACCGAAATGGCGA
>CAZZZX010000662.1:0-2018 GCA_964658585.1 uncultured Novosphingobium sp. | reverse complement strand
TGCCGTTCGACGACACCCATGTCTTCGACGGCGACCAGATCCTCGAGCTGCCGCGGCTGCCGCGCAGCATGACCGTGGTCGGCGCGGGCGTGATCGGGGTCGAATATGCGACCATCTTCTCCGCGCTCGACGTCGCGGTGACGCTGGTCGAGCCGCGCGAGACGTTTCTCGATTTCATCGACAGGGAACTGCTGCAGGAGTTCGTCCACGATCTGCGCGATCGCAATGTCGGGATCAGGCTGGGCTCCAAGATCGAAAGCATCGTGCTCGAGAATGATCGCCCGGTCTGCCACCTCGCCGACGGCCGCCGCGTCGCCAGCGAGATGCTGCTGTTCGCCGCCGGCCGCGTCGGTGCGACCGACACGCTGGGGCTGGAGGCGGCGGGGATCGAGACCGATCATCGCGGCCGCATCACCGTCGATCCCAACACGATGCAGACCTCGGCACCGACCGTCTATGCGGCGGGCGACGTGATCGGCTTCCCGAGCCTGGCGTCCACCTCGATGGAACAGGGCCGGCTGGCGGCGCTCCACGCCTTCGGCCAGGAGCCGCCGCCGCCGCCCGCCTTCTTCCCGTTCGGCATCTATGCGGTGCCCGAGATCTCGGTGGTCGGCATGACCGAGGAGGAGGTGCGCGCCCGCAACATCGCCTACGAGACCGGCATCGCGCGCTTCCGCGAGACCTCGCGCGGGCACATCATGGGCATCGACACCGGCATGATGAAGATGATCTTCTCGCTGAAGACGCGCCGCCTGCTCGGCGTCCACATCGTCGGCGAGGGCGCGACCGAGCTCATCCATATCGGCCAGGCGGTGCTCAACCTGAAGGGCGGGATCGACTATTTCATCCAGAACACCTTCAACTATCCGACGCTGGCGGAAGCATACAAGATCGCCGCGCTCGACGCGTGGAACCGGATGCGGCGGGCGGTATAGCGACGTCGCGGCCCACCACGGGCCTCAGAAATCGAAGCCGATCGTGCCCTGGACCGTGCGGCGGTTGCCGTACCAGCACCAGTTGTAGTTGACGTAGCAGCCGGTGAGGTAACGCTTGTCGGCGAGGTTCTTGGCGTCGATCGAGATGCGCATGCCCTTCAGGCGATCGCCGAACGCGCCAAGATCGTAGCGCACCAGCGCATCGAACAGCGTGTACGACGGCGAGTTGTCGGCTCCATAGGCATAAAGTCGGTCGACGTGCCGGACGCCACCGCCGATCGCGAGGCCCTGCAGCGGTCCGGCCGGCGGCGCCCATTCCAGATTGGCGGTGACGCCGCCGCGCCCGACAGTGGGCAGACCGTGACCGACATTGTTGGGATCGAGATCGTCGAGCACCTTGACGCTCTGCCGGCTGAACTCGACCGAGGCGGTGACACCGTGCGGCAGCGGCACCTTGCCCTCGAACTCGAAGCCGCGCGAGCGGACCTTGCCCGACTGGGTGGCGAGGAAGGTCACCGGATCGTAGCTCAGCACATTGGTCTGCTCGATGTGGAAATAGGCGGCGGTGAGCAGGATCTGCGTGTGCGGGATCTGATACTTCACGCCGCCCTCGATCTGTTTGCCGAGCGAGGGCTTGGCGAGCGTGCCGTCCTGGAGCGTGGCCGCCTGGGGCTGGAACGAGGTCGAGTAGGTGACGTAGGGCGCGATACCGATCGCGGTCTTGTAGAGCGCACCGACGCGATAGGTGAACTTGCGGTCGTGCTGGACGGGCCCGCCGTTTTCCGAACGCGCCCAGTCCTGCCGGCCGCTGAGCGTGACGCGCAGCCCGGCCAGCGCGATCTGGTCCTGCGCATAGATACTTTGCTGGCGCTGGTGGGTGATGGTCGTGAACGGGAAGCCGTCGGGCACGGTCTCCGGCGTGCGGGGGGTCGGCATCGTTCCGTACACCGGGCTGTAGGCGTCGATCGGTGTCGCCGATCCGAACGCGGCATACTCGTCGAAATGCAGCACCTGCCGGTCAGCCCCGACAAGCAGTTCGTGCGTCAGGGGGCCGGTTGCGAAGCGGCCGGAAAGCTGGTTGTC
>CAZZZX010000661.1:0-2020 GCA_964658585.1 uncultured Novosphingobium sp. | reverse complement strand
GGGCCGCGCCTCGGCGAGGATCAGCGCGAACAGGCCGGCGTCGTCGGTCCACTCGGCGAGCGGGGTCCAGCCGCCCGCGCGGAGCAGCAGGCGGGCGTCGCGGGCGCCGTATTTGTGGCTGTTCTCGGTATGGATGGTCTCGCCCGCGGCGATCGAGAAACGCTGGCCCGCGACGGTGAAGGCGGCATCGCGCACCGCTTCGAGGTGCATCTCGACTCGCGAGGCCCCGTCGTTCCACAGCGCGCGGTGGCGGAACGCGTCGACGGGCACGTCGCCGTCGAGCTCGCGATTGATGCGGTGGAGCAGGTTGAGGTTGAACGCCGCCGTCACGCCCTGCGCATCGTCATAGGCGGGAACGAGCACCGCCTCCGGCTTGACGCGATCGACCCCGATCAGCAGCATCGATCGCGCGCCGAGCGTGTCCGCCATCGAGCGCAGCAGGTCGACCGCCGCGCCGCCGCCCATGTTGCCGATCGTCGAGCCCGGGAAGAAGCCGAGCCGCGGCGCGTCGCCGATCATGGCGGGCAGCGCCAGCGGGTGGAGGAAATCGCCCTCGACCGGGAACACCGGCAGCCCGGGAAAGGCGTCCGCCAGCGCGGCGGCGGAGCTGCGCAGGAAGTCGCCCGAGATGTCGATCGGCACATAGGCCGAGGGCGCGACCGCGCTCAGCAGCAGCGGCGTCTTGGCGGACGAGCCCGAGCCGAACTCGATCACCGCGCGGCCCGCGCCGACCAGCGCGGCGATCGCGCGGGCATTTGCCGACAGGATGCCGCGTTCGGTCCGGGTCGGATAATATTCGGGCAAGTCGGTGATCTGCTCGAACAGCTCGGAGCCGCGGCGATCGTAGAACCAGCGCGCGGGGATTGCGCGCGGGCGCGCCGTGAGCCCGGCGAGGACGTCGGCGCGCAGTCCGGTGTCGGGGGTGGGGGTGGCATCGGTCTTGTGTTCGAGCAGCATCTAGAGATCCTTCGCGAGCCGGACGCCGGTGAATTGCCAGCGCTGGTGCGGGTAGAAGAAATTGCGGTAGCTCGCGCGGACATGCCCGCGCGGCGTCGCGCAGCTGCCGCCCTTGAGCACGAACTGCCCCGACATGAACTTGCCGTTATACTCCCCGACCGCACCGTCCGCGGCGCGGAAGCCGGGATGCGGGAGATAGGCCGAGCGCGTCCATTCCCAGACATCGCCGAACATCTGGCGCAGCCCGTCGCCGCGCGCCGCGGGCAGCGGACGCACCGCGCGCGCGGTGTCCAGGAAGGTGCCGCGCGCCGGATCGAGCGCATCCGCCGCGCTCTCCCATTCGGCCTCGGTGGGCAGCCGCGCGCCCGCCCAGAGCGCGAAGGCGTCGGCCTCGTAATAGCTGACGTGGCGAACCGGCGCGGCGCCGTCCATCGGCGCCTGTCCGTCGAGCCCGAAGCGCTCGGTCCAGCCGCCGTCCGCGTCGCGCCGCCAGTAGAGCGGCGCCTTGATGCGGTTCTCGCGCACCCAGGCCCAGCCGTCGGACAGCCAGAGCGACGCGGTGGCATAGCCGCCGTCGGCAACGAACGCGGCCCATTCGCGGTTGGTGACGACGCGGTCGGCGAGCGCATGGGGGGCGAGCCAGACGGTGTGGCGCGGCCCCTCGCAATCGAACGCGAAACCGCCGCCCGCATCGCCGATCTCGACCGTGCCGCGGCGCCCCTCGATCCAGCGCAGCGGCTCGGGCGCGATGCTCGGGCGGCGCGGCTCGGCAGGCCATGCCGCGGGCGCGAGCGGGTTCTGCGCGAACAGATGGAGCAGATCCGTGACGAGCAGTTCCTGGTGCTGCTCCTCGTGATGGCAGCCGAGCTCGACCAGCGTCAGCGCCGCCTCGGGGAGGTCGTCGAACGCCTCGGCAAGCGCGGCATCGACATGCGTGCGATAGGCGCGCACCTCGTCGAGCGACGGCCGGGTCAGCAGCCCGCGCGAAGGCCGCGCGATGCGCTCGCCCTCGGCCTCGTAATAGGAGTTGAAGCAGAAAGGGAAGCGTTCGTCGAACAGGCGA
>CAZZZX010000660.1:0-2031 GCA_964658585.1 uncultured Novosphingobium sp. | reverse complement strand
CATCAACCTGATGACCTTCATCGCCGAGGAGGTGCGCGAGATCCTGGCGCGGCTCGGCGTGCGCTCGCTCGACGAGATCATCGGCCGCACCGAGCTGCTCCGCCAGGTCAGCCGCGGTGCCGAGCATCTCGACGATCTCGACCTCAACCCGATCCTCGCCAAGGTCGACGCCGCCGATCACGAGCGCCGCTTCGCGATTCCGACCTTCCGCAACGAGGTGCCCGACAGCCTCGATGCACAGATGATCCGCGACGCGCGCGCGGTGTTCGAGCGCGGCGAGAAGATGCAGCTCACCTACTCGGTGCGCAACACGCACCGTGCGGTCGGCACGCGCTTCTCGTCCGAGATCACGTCCAAGTTCGGGATGAGCACGCTCGCCGACGGGCATGTCCATGTCCGGCTGCGCGGCTCGGCGGGCCAGTCGCTCGGCGCCTTCCTGTGCAAGGGCATCACCATCGAGGTGTTCGGCGACGCCAACGACTATGTCGGCAAGGGGCTGTCGGGGGGCATCATCGCGGTGCGGCCGACCGTCTCCTCGCCGCTCGACTCGCGGCGCAACGCGATCATCGGCAACACCGTGCTCTACGGCGCCACGAGTGGCGCACTCTACGCCGCGGGTCAGGCGGGCGAGCGCTTCGCGGTGCGCAACTCGGGCGCCAATGTGGTGATCGAGGGCTGCGGCGCGAACGGCTGCGAATACATGACCAACGGCGTCGCAGTGATCCTCGGCCCGGTCGGCGAGAATTTCGGGGCGGGCATGACCGGCGGCATGGCCTTCGTGCTCGACGAGGACGGCCTGTTCGAGCGTCACGCCAATCCCGACAACATCGTCTGGCAGCGGCTCGCCTCGGCGCATTGGGAGGGTGTTGCGCACGCGATGATCGTCGAACATGCGCGCCGCACCGACAGCAAATGGGCGCACACCGTGCTCGCCGACTGGGACCGGATGCGCGATGCGATCTGGCAGGTCTGCCCGAAGGAGATGCTGACCCGGCTCGCCTACCCGCTGGACGACGGCGCGGTGGCGGTGGCCGCGGAGTAGGCGCTTCGGGCCGCTCCCTTCCGCAGAGGCAATCCGGCGTCGTACATTTCCTTAAGGACGAGACGCGTAAGCCTTGGCGGCGGCGGGGAGGCCGCGATTTCCGGGGGTCTGTATGAAAATGAAGTCAGTGTTGCTCGCGTCGATGCTTGCCGTCGCCGCGCCCGCTCTTGCGCAGGGCATGACGGTCCAGAACGTCATGGACCTCATCCATGCGGGTATTCCGCAGGAAGCGATCGCCGCCAAGGTCAGGTCGTCCGGTTCCAGCTTCGATCTCTCGGCGGACCAGATGATCGCGCTCAAGAATGCGGGCGTGTCGGGTCCGCTGCTCACCGCGATGGTCTCGGGACCGGCGGCGAACACCGCGCCGCGGGCCGCGCAGGTCTCGATGGACAGCCCGGACCCGATGGTGCTGCATCCGACCGGCGTCTATCTGCTGGTCAACGGCGACACGGCGCCGCGCATGGCGCGGATGAACGCCACCGTTACCAACCAGGCCAAGACCGGCGGCCTGATCGGCTATGCGCTGACCAGCGGCATCGCGAGCATGAGCATCAAGGCCGCGATCCAGAATGCATCCGCGCGGATCCAGTCGGCCAGTACGCGGCCGACCTTCTATTTCTTCTTCGACGAAGCCAATCCCGCCACCGCGGCGCAGGGCAGCAACTGGCTGTCGGGCAGCGCGGCGACGGTCAGCTCGCCGAGCGAATTCACGCTCATCCATCTGATGCAGAAGGACGGGCGCCGCGAGGCACGCGTCGGCAGCGTCAATATCGGCGGCGCGAAGACCGGCGTGATGGACAAGGACCGGATCCCCTTCGAGTACGACATGGTGCGGCCCGGCGTCTACCGGGCGACGGTGAGCCGCGATCTCGACAAGGGCGAATACGGCTTCATCTACGCGATCGGCGGCAGCGGCACCGCGGGCGCGATGAACGCGCGGATCTTCGATTTCGGCGTGAGCTGATCGGGTGGCGGGCGGCCGCGGTCGC
>CAZZZX010000659.1:0-2036 GCA_964658585.1 uncultured Novosphingobium sp. | reverse complement strand
GGCGCCGCGCAGCAGAAGGGGGTGCGGCATGATCCGTCGTCTCGCTCCGCTGCTCGCCGTCGCGGCGCTGGCCGGTTGCGCGGTCGGCCCCGACTATCGGCCGCCCCGGCTCCAGCCCGGCACCGCCGTGCCGTTCGCCGAGGGCCGCGACACGACGCTGCTGTCGGGCAAACCGCTGGCGTCGGACTGGTGGAAGCTGTTCCAGGATCCGGCGCTCGACCGGCTGATCGCCGACGCCTTCGCCTACAATACCGACATCCGCCAGGCCGAGGCGAACCTGCGCCAGGCGCGCGGCGTGCTCGCCGAGCAGCGCGCCGGGCTGCTGCCGACCACCAGCGTATCGGGCGAGTACACGCACGGGCGGATCGGCGTCGACAGCATCAGCCCGACCAGCAGCAGCGCGGCCGCGACCGGCGCGATCGGGGCGAGTGCCGGGCCGAGCGGCTACAACTATGATTTCTTCCAGTCTGGTTTCGATGCGAGCTACGAGGTCGATATCTTCGGCCGCGTCCGCCGCTCGATCGAATCGGCGCGCGCCTCCGAAGAGGCGTCCGCCGCGACGCTCGACGGGGTGCGGATCTCGATCGCCGCGCAGGTCGCGCAGAGCTATGCCGATGCGTGCGGCTATGCCGAACAGGCGGATGTCGCGCGCGAGACCGCGCGGCTGCAGAGCGGCACCTTCGATCTCACCACGCGACTGCTCGAGGCGGGCCGCGGTACGCGCCGCGACGTCGACCAGGCGGCGGTAACGGTCGAGCAGGCGCTCGCCCAGGTGCCCCAGCTCGAGGCCGAGCGCCGCGCGCAGCTCTATGCGCTCGCCGCCCTGACCGGGCGTCCGCCATCGCAGATCGACGGCGAGGCGGCCGCCTGCCGCAAGGTTCCGACGATCAGGACGGTGGTGCCGATCGGCGACGGCGCGGCGTTGCTCGCGCGACGCCCCGATGTCCGCGCCGCCGAGCGCACGCTGGCGTCCGACACCGCCGCGATCGGCGTCGCCACCGCGGCGCTGTTCCCGACCGTCAACCTGCTCGGCTCGGTCGGCGCATCGGCGCCCAAGTTCGGGCAGCTCGGCACGCCCAAGGCATTCAGCTTCTCGGTCGGCCCGATGATCTCGTGGAGCTTCCCCAATATCGTCGCGGCGCGCGCCCGGATCAGGCAGGCGCGGGCCGGTGCCGATGCCTCGCTGTCCGCCTTCCAGGGCACGGTGCTGACCGCGCTCAAGGAGACCGAGAGCGCGCTCGCCCGCTACGCCGCCGCGCTCGACCAGAACGCCGCGTTGCGCCGCGCCGACGCCGCGGCCAGCGATGCCGCCGATCTCTCGCGGCTGCGCTTCACCGCGGGGCGCGACAATTTCCTCAACCTGCTCGTCTCCGAGCAGGATCGTGCCGCCGCACGATCGGCACTGGCGCAATCGGACAGCACGGTCGCGGAGGACGCGGTCGCACTGTTCAAGGCGCTCGGCGGCGGCTGGGAGAATGCGCCGCCCAGCGCCTATGCGGCACCCGCTGCGGCGCCCCAGGGTGTCCACGCGGCGATCGGGGTCGTCAAACCCCGCAATTAGATTTCGTGTCTCGGTAATAAAATTCGTTACACTCTTTCGTTCGACCGTTCGCGCCGATAGGGGAGCGGAAACGGATCGTGCGGCGTTCCGCATGGAACCGACGAGGAGGATCGAATGGCCGACGCGCCGCTGCGCAACCTGCGGCCGCTTTCGCTGCATGTGCCCGAACCGCAGTTCCGGCCCGGCGACGCGGTGTCGTTCGAAGACCTCGTACTCGCGTCCGCAGGCAGCGTCGCGCGGCCGCCGATCGATGCCGCGCCCGACACGATGCGCGATCTGCCCTATACGCTGGTGCGCGTGCTCGACGAGGCGGGCCGGGCGGTCGGGCCATGGGACCCCAGGCTTTCGCCCGATCGCGTCCGCCGCATCCTGCGCGGCATGATGCTGACCCGCGCGTACGACGACCGCATGTTCCGCGCGCAGCGTCAGGGCAAGACCAGCTTCTACATGAAATGCACCGGCGAGGAGGCGGGGG
>CAZZZX010000658.1:0-2040 GCA_964658585.1 uncultured Novosphingobium sp. | reverse complement strand
CGCACGGGATGGCGATGCTGTTCATCACCCACAACCTGGGCGTGGTGGCGCAGAATTCGGCGCAGCCATTGATTGGCATCGCCGTCGTCAATGCGGCGGTCTCTCCAGCCGATTCGCTCGGCGGCGCCTTCACGGCGCCGCTCGGCGGCGGATTCCTGGTCGCCGGCAATTTTCTCAGCGATCCCGTTCGTGCCGGGCAGTGTCGCGCCCGCGCCGCGCTTCGTCTTCCGTGGCACGCCGGCGGCGCGCGAGCAGGCGATCGAGTGCCTCGCCACCGCCGCGCTCTACGAGGCGGGGGACGACCCGCGCGGCCAGCGCGCGGTGATGCAGGTGGTGCTCAACCGGGTGCGCGCACGCGGCTTCCCGAAGACCGTGTGCGGCGTGGTCTATCAGGGTGCGGGGCTGCCGACCGGCTGCCAATTCTCCTTCGCCTGCGACGGCTCGCTCCGCCGCCGGCCCGAAACCGCGGGCTGGGCGGCGACCCGGCTGCGCGCCAGACACGCGCTGGGCGGCGCGGTCTTCGCCCCGGTCGGCACCGCGACCCATTATCATACCGACTGGGTGGTGCCCTACTGGAGCGGCTCGTTGAGCAAGATCGCCAAGGTCGACACGCACATCTTCTACCGCCAGCCGGGTGGCTGATCGCGGCGCGCGTTCCCATATGAGGCCCATGCCCCGCCTCGGCGCCTGGATCGACCCCCGTCGCGAGGGCATCTACATCCCCGCGGCGGACGCGTGGATCGATCCGTCCGAACCCAAGCCGCGTGCGCTCGTCACCCATGGCCATGCCGATCACGCGCGCGGTGGCCACGGCACGGTGCTCGCCACCGCGGAGACGCTGGCGATCATGGACACGCGCTACGGCGCGCAGAACGGCCAGCCGATCGGCTATGGCGAGAGCGTAAGGCTGGGCGACGTCACCGCGCGCTTCGTGCCCGCGGGTCATGTGCTGGGTTCCGCGCAGGTCGTGCTCGAGAAGGGTGGCGAGCGCATCGTCGTCTCGGGCGACTACAAGCGCCGCGCGGACCCGACCTGTGCGCCGTTCGAGCCGGTGCCGTGCGACGTGTTCGTCACCGAGGCGACGTTCGGCCTGCCGGTGTTCCGCCATCCCGACACGGGTACCGAGATCGACCGGCTGCTCGAGACCCTCCACGCCAATCCGACGCGGTGCGTCTTGGTCGGCGCCTATGCGCTCGGCAAGGCGCAGCGGCTGATCGCCGAGCTGCGGCTGCGCGGCCATGACGCACCGATCTATCTCCATGGCGCCCTGGAACGGCTGTGCGATCTCTATCGCGAGCTCGGCGTCGCGCTGGGCGAGCTGGTTTCCGCCACCGCCGCCTCGAAGGAGCAGCTTCGCGGGCATGTCGTGATGTGCCCGCCGTCCGCGCTCAACGACCGCTGGTCGCGGCGGCTGCCCGATCCGATCACCGCGATGGCGAGCGGCTGGATGCGGGTGCGCCAGCGCGCGCGCCAGAAGAATGTCGAGCTGCCGCTGGTCGTCTCCGACCATGCCGATTGGGACGAACTCACCGCGACGCTGGCCGAACTGCGCCCCGAGGAGGTGTGGGTGACGCATGGCCGCGAGGACGCACTCGTCCACTGGTGCACGATGCGCCAGATTCGCGCTCGTGCGCTCGATCTGGTCGGCTATGAGGACGAGGACGATTGATCGGTTAACCAGTCTTTAGCCGCGCGGGCGCACACCCGGGCCGTTATCCGAGGGGAGTGCGCCGGAATGGCGACGAGATTTGCCGAGATCGCGTTCGAGACCCCGGTGGCCGCCGTGCCGCGTCCCGCATTGGGCTATGCGCTCGCGGTGATCGTGCCGACCTATGAGGAGGCCGACAATGTCGCGCGGATCGTCGCGTCGCTCGACAGCGCGCTTGCCGGCATCCGCTTCGAGATCGTGTTCGTCGACGACTTGCCGCACACCGCGACGGGCAAGATTCTCAAGACCGAACTGCGCACCCAGTATAAGGACTATAAGCTGGCTAGCGCGGCCTGACTTGCCTTTGGCCGACGCGCGCCGCAGACTGCGCT
>CAZZZX010000657.1:0-2046 GCA_964658585.1 uncultured Novosphingobium sp. | reverse complement strand
TCTCGAGCGCGGCGTAGAGCGGCGCGAAATCGGTCTCGATCGCGCTGCGCAGCAATTGGTCGAAGCTGTCGATGACGAAATAGCTCTGCTGGTAATCGTCGATCCGATAGGACGTGCGCATCAGCCGCGCGAGATCGTAGCCGAGCCGATTGGGCGAGGGATCGTCGAGCGCGAAGCGGCTCTCGCCATAGGACGAGACGATCCCGGCGCCATAGATGCGCAGGCCCTCCGCCGAACGGATCAGCCCGAATTCGACGGTGTACCAATAGAGCCGCGCCAGCCGCTGCAGGCCGCCGAGCCCGAGCGCGCGGCGCCCGCCTTCGCCATAAGCCTGCATGAAATCGGCGAACACCGGATCGGCGAGCAACGGTACGTGCCCGAACACGTCGTGGAAGACGTCGGGCTCCTCGAGGTAATCCAGCTGATCGGGCGTGCGGATGAAGCGCCCCGCGACGAAACGGCGACTGGCAAGGTGATCGAAGAACACCTCGTCCGGGACGAGCCCGGGTACCGCGACTACCTGCCAGCCGGTCGCCGCGTTCAGCCGATCCGACAGTTCGGCAAAGTCCGGAATGCCGGGCCGCGACATCCGCAGCATGTCGAGACCGGCAAGGAATTCGGGCGCGGCGCGACCCGGCAGCATCGCGGTCTGGCGTGCGAACAACCGGTCCCAGAGGGCGTGTTCGTCGGCCGTGTAGCCGGACCAGTCCTGCGGGACGGTCCAGTCCTCGGCAGTGCCCCGCGGGCGGACGAGAGCGGCATCGGCCATGACGCAGTATCCCACGCATCACGCGGAATTGCGTTCCAAACTTATTGGCTCTAGCCGCTCATGTGAAACGAGACAGCGGCGAGCCGGGTCAGTGATGAGACAGGATTTCACGATCGATCCGATCGACCGGCGCATCCTCGCCGCGCTCCAGGCCGATGCCTCGCTCAGCCATGCCGAGATCGCCGAGCGCGCCGGCACCTCGACCGCCTCGGCCTGGCGCCGGATCAAGGCGCTGGAAGGCGCAGGCGTGCTCAAGGGCCATGTCCGGCTGGTCGATGCCGACAAGGTCGATCGCGGCGTCAACGTGCTGTGCAACCTGCGCGTGCGCAGCCATGCCCGGGACAGCCGCGCATCGTTCGAGGCGTTCGTGCGCGAGCGACCCGAAATCATGGAATGCTATTCGATGTCGGGAGAATGGGACTATCTGCTGCGCATCGTCGTCGCCGATGTCGCGGATTACGAGCATTTCCTGATGCGCATCCTGCTCGACCACCCGTCGGTCGGCAACGCCTCGTCGCATTTTGCGCTGTCGGTGACCAAATACACGACTGCGCTGCCGGTCGGCTGAGGCGACGCCGTGCGGGACGGCGGCATCAGCCGATCTCGATCCGCGTCGTCGCCAGCCGCTCGGCCTCGGCGATGTCGTGCGTGACGTAGAGGATCGGGAGGCCGAACGTGTCGCGGATGCGCTCGATCAGCGTCAGGATCTCGCCACGCCGCTCGGGGTCGAGCGCGGTGAGCGGCTCGTCCATCAGCAGCGCCTCGGGTCCGGACAGCAGCGCGCGACCGATCGCGACGCGCTGCGCCTCGCCACCCGACAGCGAGCGCGGCCAGCGATCGAGCAGATGTCCGATGCCGAGCAGCGCGACGGTCTCGTCGATGTCGAGCCTGCGCGTGCCGGCCGCAGCGAGGCGATAGCCATAGGTGAGGTTGGCGCGGACGCGGCGATGCGCGAACAGGCGCGTGTCCTGGAAGACATAGCCCAGCCGCCGCCGCTCGGGCGGCAGGTCCAGCCGTGTCGACGAATCGAACACCGTCGCAGCGCCGATCCGGACATGGCCGCGCGCCGGGCGCAACAGTCCGGCCACCATGTTGAGCACGCTGGTCTTGCCCGCGCCCGAGCGGCCGTGCAGTACGGTGATGCCGCCCC
This sequence comes from uncultured Novosphingobium sp., assembly GCA_964658585.1. Lineage (GTDB taxonomy): Bacteria > Pseudomonadota > Alphaproteobacteria > Sphingomonadales > Sphingomonadaceae > Solisphingomonas. Next base: position 127 of record CAZZZX010000657.1, on the reverse strand, counting down.
CCGAGACGAAGCGTGCCGCGATCGTCCGGCCACCGAGCGCGACCGCGACGTCGATGTCAAAGGACATGCGCGCGCGTCCGTCGCGACAGCGCCTCACCATAACTACGTCCAGCCAGGTTACCTGCAC
>CAZZZX010000656.1:0-2047 GCA_964658585.1 uncultured Novosphingobium sp. | reverse complement strand
CGCCGCAGCTTGCGGTGATCGCGCTGCTGACGCTGTGGGGGCACCATATCGTCGCGTCGATCGTCGCGGCCTTGCTGGCGGGGCAGGCGGGGCTGATGCGGACGCTGCTCCGCGATCCGCTCGGCAAGACGCCCTGGTACAACGCCACCGGCACGACATTGTATGTCCTGGGAATGCTGGCGTCGGCGGTCGGGCTGGGCGGTCTGTGGGGCTCGTGAGCGCTCGCGCGCCGCTCGGCTGGCTCGGCATCGTCCGCCTGGGTCTGGTGCAGAGCGCGATCGGCGCGATCGTGATGCTGGCGACCTCGCTGCTCAACCGCGTCATGGTGGTCGAATATGGCCTGCCCGCCGCGCTGCCGGCGGGATTGGTGGCATGGCATTATGCGGTTCAGCTCTCGCGCCCGGCCTGGGGACATGGCTCGGACCGCGGACGGCGGCGGACGCCGTGGGTTCTGTTCGGCATGGCGATATTGGCGCTTGGCGTGCTGCTGGCGATCGATGCGCTGAGCCTGCTCGCCGCGCGGTCGGCGTTCGGCTTCCTGCTTTCCGTCGTCGCCTTCACGATGATCGGCGCCGGCGTCGGCGCGGCGGGGACGTCGCTGCTGGCGCTGCTCGCGACGCGGGTGGCGCCCGAACGCCGCGCCGCCGCGGCCTCGATCACCTGGATCATGATGATCGCCGGCATCGCGGTGACCGCAGGGGTGGCGGGCACCTTGCTCGAGCCCTTCTCGCTGCCACGATTGACGATGATCGGCCGTGCCGTCGCGGGTGGCGCGTTGATCGTCTCGATCGCGGCGGTATGGGGCATCGAGGGCGCGACGCGACCGCTGGCGTCGCCCGTCGCGAGCGCGCCCACCGTCTCCTTCCGGGCGGCGTTGCGTGAGCTGTGGGCCGATATCGAGGCGCGCCGCTTCATCGTCTTCCTGTTCCTGTCGATGCTCGCCTATTCGATGCAGGAGCTGATCCTCGAACCCTTCGCCGGTCTGCTGTTCGGCTTTACGCCCGGGCAGTCGACCCAATTGTCGGGCGTGCAGCATGGCGGCGTATTGACGGGGATGATATTGGTCGGCGTCGGCGGCAGCCTGTTCGGCGGGCGGAGTGCGGCCCGGATGCGGCGCTGGGTGGTCGGCGGCTGTGTCGGATCGGCGGTGGCGCTGGTCGGCCTGGCGGTCGCGGCGCGTGTCGGGCCGGCCTGGCCGCTGGCTGCCAACGCGGCCTTGCTGGGCGTCGCCAATGGCGTGTTCTCGGTCTCCGCGATCGGCGCGATGATGGGGCTGGCGAACGCCGAGAACGGGCGCGAGGGCGTCCGCATGGGCGTCTGGGGGGCGGCGCAGGCGATTGCCTTCGGGCTCGGCGGTCTGATCGGCGCGGTCGGCGTGGATGCGGGCCGTGCGCTGATCGGATCGACATCGGAGACCTTTGCGATCGTGTTCGGCGCCGAGGCGCTGCTGTTCGTCTGCGCCGCCTCCTTCGCGCTGCGGATGCCGGCGCGCGCGCCACGCGCCGTGCCGATCCACGGCGCATCGGCGTGACCACCGCGGACTATGACTGCATCGTCGTCGGTGGCGGGCCATCGGGCGCGACCGCAGCGGCGGAACTGGCACGCGCCGGACGCACCGTGATGCTGCTCGACCGCGGCGGCCGGATCAAGCCGTGCGGCGGCGCGATCCCGCCGCGGCTGATCCGCGACTTCGCGATCTCCGATCACCTGATCGTCGGGCGCGCGGTCTCGGCGCGGATGGTCGGACCGTCGGATCGCGCGGTCGACATGGCGGTCGATCAGGGCGGCGGGGGCGGGTTCGTCGGCATGGTCGATCGCGACGCCTTCGACGAATGGCTGCGCGCGCGCGCCGCCCTGCTGGGTGCGGAGCGCTGCACGGGGACGTTCGACCGGATCGAGCGCGACGCCGATGGCTGCGCGGTCGTCTGCTATGCCGAGAGCCGCGGCGGGGCCGAACGGCGCGTTCGCGCGAGGAGCGTGATCGGGGCCGACGGCGCACGCTCGCGCGTCGCGCGCGCGGCGCTGGCGGGTGCATCGGAAATGCCCT
>CAZZZX010000655.1:0-2056 GCA_964658585.1 uncultured Novosphingobium sp. | reverse complement strand
TCACCGCGGCCATCGTCTTCTCGACATGGCCGGCCGGGTCCATCGCCGAATAGGCGAAGATCACCTTGCCGTCGGGGGCGATGACGTAGCTGGTGCGGTTGGCGCGCGTCGTCTTGGCGAGCGCGACATCGTAATCCGCGATCATCTGCGGCGTGGCGCTGGCGACCGCGAACTTGTTGCGGCATTCGGCGACCGAGAATTTGTCGAGCACGTCGATCGGATCGGCCGAAACGCCGACCACGGTCGCGCCGAGTTTCCTGAACGCGGGCGTCGCCTCGGCGAAGTCGTGCGCCTCGACGGTACAGCCCGAGGTGAAGGCGGCGGGATAGAAATACAGCACCACCGGCCCCTTCTTCAGCGCCGATTGCAGGTCGAACGGCATCGCCTTGCCGGCGAGGCTCGCCTGGGTCGAGAAGGCGGGGGCATCCGCGCCGACCGGCAGCGCCGCGAACGCGGGAGCGGCGGCGAGCGCCAGAGCGAGCACGGGCAGAAGGCGCGTCATGGCAATTCCTCTCGGGGCGATCAGGCGTAGGGTGGTTTGGTGAGGCCCGCGGGGCTGGCGGTGAAGATCTCGCAGCCGCTTTCGGTGATGCCGATCGAATGCTCGAACTGCGCCGACAGCGAGCGGTCGCGGGTCACCGCGGTCCAGCCGTCGTCGAGCATCTTCACGTCAGGCCGGCCGATGTTGATCATCGGCTCGATCGTGAAGATCATGCCCGGCTTGAGCTCGGGGCCGGTGCCGGGGCGCCCGATATGCACCACCTCGGGCGCATCGTGGAAGACGCGGCCGACGCCGTGCCCGCAGAAATCGCGCACCACGCCGTAGCGATGGCGTTCGGCATGGGTCTGGATGGCGTGGCTGACATCGCCCAGCCGGTTGCCCGGCCGCGCCTGCGCGATGCCGAGCATCAGGCATTCGTACGTCACGTCGATCAGCCGGCGCGCCTTCAATGCGACATCGCCGACCAGGAACATCCGGCTGGTGTCGCCGTGCCACCCGTCGAGCACCGGGGTCACGTCGATATTGACGATGTCGCCGTCCTTGAGCGGCTTGGCCGACGGGATGCCGTGGCACACGACATGGTTGATCGAGATGCAGCTGCTGTGCGTGTAGCCGCGATAGCCGAGCGTGCCGGGCACTGCGCCCGCCGCCAGCGTCTCGGCGCGGACGATATCGTCGAGTGCCTGGGTGGACACACCGGGCACGACATGCGGCGCCAGCATGTCGAGGATGTGCGCGGCGAGTCGCCCTGCGCGCGCCATCCCCGCGAACGCGTCCGCGTCGTAGAGCTTGATCGCGCCGTCGCGCTCGATCGTGTCAGCGCTGGTGACGGAAACATAGTTGGTCATGGCCGGCATATAGCGTCCGCGCGCGGCGGGCGCTATGGCGCAGCACGATGGAGCACGCCCCCCGTATCTGGACCGCCGCGCTCGTCGTCATCGGCGACGAGATCCTCTCGGGCCGCACGCAGGACCGCAACGTCGCGCAGCTCGCCGCGTGGCTCAACGTCCAGGGCATCCGCCTCGCCGAGGTGCGCGTCGTCGCCGACGACATGGCGGCGATCGCGGACGCGGTCCGGCCGCTCGCCGCCGCGCACGACTATCTGTTCACCACCGGCGGAATCGGGCCGACGCACGACGACATCACCGTCGACGCGATCGCCGCCGCCTACGGTGTCGCGGTCGAGGTCCATCCGCGCGCCCGCGCGATCCTCGAGGGCTATTATGCCGACAAGGGCGGGGTCAACGACGCGCGGCTGAGGATGGCGCGGGTGCCGGCGGGCGCCGGGCTGATCGAGAACCGGCTGTCGGGCGCGCCGGGCATCCGGCTCGGCAACATCTTCATCATGGCGGGCGTTCCCGCGATCGCCGCGCAGATGCTCGACGCGCTGACCGGCACGCTGCAGGGCGGCCTGCCGGTGGTGGCGCGCACGCTCGGCTGCTGGGTCGCCGAGAGCGAGGTCGCCGACCTGCTGCGCGAGACCGAGCGCACGCATCCCGGCTGCCAGATCGGCAGCTACCCCTTCTGGCGCGAAGGCCGGACGGGGGCCAATTT
>CAZZZX010000654.1:0-2058 GCA_964658585.1 uncultured Novosphingobium sp. | reverse complement strand
GCCCAGCCCATCGCCGCCTTGAGCGCCGCCTCGTGGACCGTCACCGCATTTTGGTGACGCAGCATCGCGATCGCGAGCCCCGCATTGAGCACCTGATGCGCACCCGGCAGCCGCGGCAGCGGCAGGTCGAGACGCCCCGCCATGTCGCGATAGCGCAGGCCGCCCTTGTAGGCGCTGACATCCCACGCGCCGCCGCGCGGCAGCCACGCGGCGTCGACCGCGGCGGCGGCGGCGGCGATGCGCTCGGCGGGCGCGGTCGCGTAGCGCTGGGTGACGAGCGGGACGTGCGGCTTGGCGATGCCCGCCTTCTCCCCCGCGATCTGTTCGGGCCGATCGCCCAGCCACGCCTGGTGATCGAGCGCGATCTGCGCGATCCCGGTGACGACGGGGGCGGGGATGACGTTGGTCGCATCCAGCCGCCCGCCGAGACCGACCTCGATCACGCAGGCATCGGCGGGCGTCTCGGCGAAGGCGGTGAGGGCAGCCGCCGTCGTCGCCTCGAAGAAGCTCGGCGCGATCCCGTCGGCGATCGCAAGCACGCGCTCGAGATACCCGGCCAGCGCCTCGTCCTCGATCAGCCGGCCGCCCAGCCGGATACGCTCGTTGAAGCGCACCAGGTGCGGGCTGGTGAAGACGTGGACGGTGCGCCCCGATGCCTCCAGCGCGGCGCGCAGAAAGGCACAGGTCGAGCCCTTGCCGTTTGTACCCGCGACGTGGAAGACTGGCGGCAGCGCCTCCTCGGGATTGCCGAGCCGCGCGAGCAGCGCGCGGATGCGCTCGAGCCCGAGCGTGTCCTTGCCCGGCGACAGCAGCGCCAGCCGATCGAGCTGGCGCTGGACCTCGGGATGGGTCGAGCGGGCGAAATCGGCCATGCGGCGCGCCTCAGGCCGCCTGCGCCCGATCGGGGCAGAGATAGGCGATCAGCCGCGCCAGCGTCTCGCGCAGCTGGTGGCGGTGGACCACCATGTCGAGCATCCCGTGCTCGAGCAGATATTCGGAGCGCTGGAAGCCCTGCGGCAGCTTCTCGCGGATGGTCTGCTCGATCACCCGCTGGCCCGCGAAGCCGATCAGCGCACCGGGTTCGGCGAGCTGCACATCGCCCAGCATCGCGTAGCTGGCGGTGACGCCGCCGGTGGTCGGATCGGTCATCACGACGATGTACGGCAAGCCCGCCTCGCGCAGCTTCTGGATCGCCACCGTGGTGCGCGGCATCTGCATCAGGCTGAGGATGCCCTCCTGCATCCGCGCGCCGCCCGCCGCGGTGAAGATGACGAACGGGCACTTCGCCTTGACCGCGGCCATCGCCCCCGACAGGAACGCCTCGCCGACGCCGAGCCCCATTGACCCGCCCATGAAGGCGAAGTTCTGCACCGCGACGACCGCCGCCTCGCCGCCGATCGTGCCGGTCGCGACGACCATCGCCTCGGGCTCGCCGGTGTTGGTCCGCGCGGTCTTGAGCCGGTCGACGTAGCGCTTCTGGTCGCGGAACTTGAGCGGGTCCTCGGGCACCTTGGCGACGTCGAGGCGCTTGTAGTCGCCGTCGAAGATCTGGTGGAAGCGCGTCGGCGGATCGATCCGCTCGTGGTGGCCGCAGCGCGGGCAGACGCCGAGCGTTTCCTCGAAGTCCTTGATGTACAGCATCGCGCCGCACTTGGCGCACTTGCGCCACAGGTTCTCGGGCGTCTCGCGCCGGGTCAGCATCGCCGTCAGCCGCGGACGGATGCGGGTCAGCCAGCTCATGCCGCGGTCCTGACACGCGCGGTGCGGACGGCGTCGGCGAGCCCGCGGACAAAGTGTTCGACCTGTTCGGGCAGGTCATTCGCCCGTGTCTCGGCCGCCGCGCCGATCAGCGAGACGAGTGCCGAGCCGACGACGACACCGTCGGCATGGAGCCCGACCGCAGCGGCCTGTGCCGGGGTCTTGATGCCGAAGCCGACCGCGACCGGCAGGGTCGTCGCCGCCTTCAACCGCGCGACCGCGCTGGCGATATCGGCATCGGCGGCGGATGCGGTGCCGGTGACCCCGCCAGGGCTCGAGGATCTCCAGCATCCCGTCGTC
>CAZZZX010000653.1:0-2058 GCA_964658585.1 uncultured Novosphingobium sp. | reverse complement strand
CAATCCCACGCCCGTCCGCATGATCGTGACGGCATGAGCTTCGGCACCGTCCTGATCGCCAATCGCGGGGCGATCGCCTGCCGGATCATCCGCACGTTGCGACGCATGGGCATCCGCTCGGTCGCCATCTTCTCCGATGCCGACGAGGCTTCCCGCCATGTTGCGGAGGCCGATGTCGCCGTGCGGATCGGCCCCGGCCCGGCCGCGGAAAGCTATCTCGATGCCGCGCGCATCCTCGCCGCCGCGCGCGAGACGGGCGCCAAGGCGATCCACCCCGGCTACGGCTTCCTGTCCGAAAATGCCGACTTCGCGGAAGCCTGCGCGGCGGCCGGCATTGCCTTCATCGGCCCGAAGCCCGACAACATCCGCGCTTTCGGGCTGAAGCACAGCGCGCGCGCCCTGGCGGAAGCCGAGGGCGTGCCGCTGGCGCCGGGCACCGGCTTGCTGGCGGACGCGGAGACCGCGATCGAGGAAGCAGCGCGGATCGGTTATCCCGTAATGCTCAAGGCGACCGCCGGCGGTGGCGGCATCGGTATGCGGGTCTGCACCGACGCAGCTGCCGTCCGAGAGGGTTACGCCGCCGTGGCGCGGCTGGGCGCAGGCAATTTCGGCGACGCCGGCCTCTTCCTCGAACGCTTCGTGCCGCGGGCGCGCCATGTCGAGGTGCAGATCTTCGGCGACGGAACGGGGCGCGTCGTCGCGCTTGGCGAGCGCGACTGCTCGCTCCAGCGCCGCAACCAGAAGGTGATCGAGGAGGCCCCCGCCCCGAACCTTCCCGATCACATCCGAGCCGCCTTGACCGAGGCCGCCGTCCGGCTGGGCGCCGCCGCCCAATATCGTTCGGCTGGGACGGTCGAGTTCCTCTACGATGCCGAGCGGCAGGACTGGTTCTTCCTAGAGGTCAACACCCGTCTCCAAGTCGAGCATGGCGTGACCGAAGAGGTGACCGGCATCGACCTCGTCGATTGGATGGTGCGCGGCGCGGCCGGCGACTACGCCTTCCTCGACACGCCCGTCCCCGCTCCGCGCGGCTGGTCGATCCAGGCGCGACTCTACGCCGAGGATCCTGCGATCGATTTCCGGCCCGCCTCGGGTTCGCTCACCGACGTCGCCTTCCCGGCCACGGCACGAATCGAGACCTGGGTCGAGAGCGGCACTAAGGTCTCGCCCTTCTACGATCCGATGATCGCCAAGCTGATCGTGCGGGGGGAGGATCGCGAGGCCGCCGTCACCGCGATGCAGGCGGCGCTCGACGAGACGCGGCTGGCCGGCATCGAGACCAACCTGCGCTGGCTGCGGGACGTAGCGCGCAGCGACGATTTCGTCTTGGGCGACGTCTCCACCCGCTCGCTCGAGCGCGTCGAGCATCATCCCCGCAGCATCTCGGTGCGCTCGGCGGGCACCCTCACCACCGTGCAGGATTATCCCGGACGCATCGGGCTGTGGGACGTCGGCGTGCCGCCCTCCGGGCCGATGGACGCCCGCGCCTTCCGGCTGGGCAACGCGCTGCTCGGCAACGATCCCGCCGCCGCCGGGCTCGAGATCACCGCGACCGGCCCGACGCTCGTGTTTAACACTGCGGCGCGCATCTGCCTGACCGGCGCCGCGTTCGATGCGACGCTCGATGGCAAGCCGGTGCCGCTCAACCAGCCGGTCGCGATCGACCAGGGCCAGGTGCTCGCGCTCGGCAGGGTCGGCGGCGGCGGCATGCGCGGTTATATCCTGTTCGCCGGCGGACTGGACGTTCCCGCCTATCTCGGCAGCGGCAGCACCTTCGATCTCGGCGAGTTCGGCGGGCATGGCGGGCGCAGGCTGCTCGTCGGTGACACGCTGCACCTCGCGCCCTACCCGCCCGCCGTGATCCCCGGCCGACGGACGATCGAGCAGCCGATCCTCGGCCCGGACTGGACCATACGCCTGCTCTACGGCCCGCACGGCGCGCCGGAGTTCTTCGCGCCGGAGGATATCGAGACGATCCTTTCGGCCGACTGGCGCGTCCACTACAACAGCAACCGTACCGGCGTGCGGCTGATCGGGCCGAAGCCACGCTGGGCGCGG
>CAZZZX010000652.1:0-2062 GCA_964658585.1 uncultured Novosphingobium sp. | reverse complement strand
CCCACACCCGCCTCGTCGCCACGTCGCTCGCCGCCACCACCGCCGATTTCGACGGTGTCGCGCGCTCGTCAGGCGGATCGGACCAGAACGCCACCACCGCCGCGCAGATGCTGATGGTCGGCTTCGTGCTCGCCGCGGCGTGGCTGGCGAGCGGCGAGCGGCGCTGGCGGATCGTGCTGCTCGGCGTGGCGGCGCTCGGCGCGGTGGCGCTGGCACTGATGTCGGCGCGCAGCGCGGTGGTGGGCGCGGGCGCGGCGGCGGTGCTGGTGCTGTGGTCGTTCCGGCGTTCGCATCTCTTTCCGCTGGTGCTGCTGGCGGCGGTGGCGGGGGGCGCCGCGCTGATCGTGTTCGCGCCGCCGACGCTGGTCGCACGGTTCGACGCGATCGGCGATTTCGGGCAGGACCAGACGCTGGTCCGCCGCATCACCTATCTGCGGATCGGGTTCGACCTGCTCCGCCAGTCGCCGGTGTGGGGGATCGGGCCGGGCAATTTTCCGCTCTATTACGTCAGCGACGCCTATCGCTGGATGCCGGGCCGCGAGCTGATCCCGCGCGAGCTCCACAACACCTATCTCGATGTCGCGACCGAACTCGGCATGGTCGGGCTGATCCTCTTCCTGTGCGTCATCGGCGAGGCGCTACGCGGTGCATGGCGTGGCGCGCAGGGTGACGACGCCCATGCGCGTGCCAGTTTCGCGGTCGGCATGGCGCTGGTCGCGCTGCTCGTCGGCTGCGTCTTCATGCCCCACAAGGATATGCGCTATCTGTGGGTGCTGCTCGCGCTCGCCGAGCGGTGCGGCGCGATTCGCGCACGGCAACGCACGACAGCGGCAACGGGGACGGCATGAAGCTCGCGGTCATCGTCACCGAATATCCCAAGACCACCGAGACCTTCATCTATCGCGATCTCGTCGCCTTCGCGGACGAGGGCGTGGCGGTGCGGCTCTACCATCTCGCGCCCTATCGCCACGACCAGACGCTGCATCGCTTCGCCGAGCCGACGCGCGCGATGGCGAGCGATCTCGGCTTCGTTCAGCCCGGTGCGATGGCACGCGCGCTGCGGCAGCACCGTCCCGCGCTCGCCGCGACGCTGCGCGATATCGTGCGGGGCTATCGCCACGACGCGAGACTGTGCGCCAAGTCGCTGGCGCTGGTGCCCAAGGCCCTGGCGATCGCTGCCGATGCGCGGGCCTGGGGCGCGACGCACGTCCATGCCGAGTTCGCCGGCCATCCCGCCACCGCCGCGTGGATCGGGCGGCGCTGCGGCGGCCTGCCCTATTCGGTGAGCTGTCGCGCGCACGACATCTTCCGCACGCAGGCGCTGCTCGATCTCAAGCTCGGCGAGGCGACGGCGGTGCGCACGGTCAGCGCGTTCGGCGCGAATTTCCTGCGCGAGCGTGTCGCCGGGCTGGCGGACCGCGATCTGCATGTCGTCCATTCGAGCATCGACGTCGCCGCGATCGCACCCTTCGCGGTGCCCCCCGACCCCCTGCGCATCCTCTATGTCGGCGCGCTCGAGCCCAAGAAGGGTGTCGCACACCTGATCGAGGCACTCGCCTCGCTGGCGCCGCGGCTCGGCGACTGGAGCTGCGATCTGATCGGCGACGGGCCCGATCGCGAGTCGCTCCAGGCGCAGGCCAGGGCGCGCGGGCTCGGCGACCGGCTCTTCTTCCACGGTGCGCAGCCGTTCGAGCGGGTCGAGCGTGCCTATGCCGCCGCGACCCTGTGCGTCGCGCCGAGCGTGATCGGCCCCAACGGCCGGCAGGAGGGCATCCCCAACGTGATGATCGAGGCGCTGGCCCATGCCCGTCCGGCGATCGCCACCGCGATCTCGGGCGTGCCCGAGCTGATCCGCGACGGTGACACCGGGCTGCTTGTGCCGCCCGGCGACGCGTCCGCGCTCGGCGCCGCGATCCTGCGCATCCGCGCCGACCCCGCCGCCGCCGCCGCGATGGCGTGGCGCGGTCGCGCGCATGTCGAGACGGAGTTCGATCTGCGCATCAATGCGCGCCGCCAATTGGCGCTGTTCGCGGCGGCTCAGTAAGCCGACCGCGCGCGCGCG
>CAZZZX010000651.1:0-2079 GCA_964658585.1 uncultured Novosphingobium sp. | reverse complement strand
AACCCCCGGCCCTCGGTTTTGGAGACCGATGCTCTACCAACTGAGCTACACTCCTCCGGGTCGGAGCGGTCGGGTCCATAGCGTCGCCGTGCGGTGGTGGCAAGTGTGGTGCACGGCGGCGCCGGGATCGCACGCTCAGGCGACCGCGCGCGCGCGTCCCTGCCCCATCGCCATCGCCATCGCCCCGGCGGCATCGAGCGGCTCGCCGACGGTCCAGCCCTGGATGCGATCGCAGCCGAGCTCGAGCATCCGCTCGCGATCGGCATGGGTCTCGGCACCCTCGGCGATCGTCGTCATGCCCATGTTCTGCGCCAGCGTGACGATCGCGCGGACGATCGCGACGCTGTCGGCGCTGCCCTCGGCGACGCCACGGACGAAGTCGTGGTCGATCTTGACGCTCGAGAAGCGCCCCTTGCGCAGGAAGGTGGTCGCCTGGCTGGTATAATAGTCGCTCAGGGAAACGCGCACGCCGAGCATCAGCAGCCGGTCGGTCGCCTCGATCATCGCCGGGCCGCCGCGCAGATAGACGTCCTCGCCGATCTCGAGCTCGAGCCGCGCCGCATCCAGCCCGCTGTGCGAGAGCGCCGCGAACACCGTGGCGGTGAGCTGCGGATCCTTGAGTTGCGATCCCGCGAGATTGACGGCGAGGCCGATATCGCCGGGCCACGCCGCGGCGTCGCGGCAGGCGGTGTGCATCACCCAGTCGCCGATCCGCCCGATCAGCCGCGCCTCCTCGGCGATCGGCAGGAAGGTTTCGGGCGCGATCGGGCCGAGCTCGGGATGGTTCCAGCGCAACAGCGCCTCGAACCCGGCGAGACGTCCGGCGCCCGCCTCGACGATCGGCTGATAGACCAGGCGGAGCTGGCCATGCTCGAGCGCGACACGCAGCGCGGTCTCGATCTTGCGCCGGTTCTCCGCTGCTGAATGGAGCTGGGGTTCGTAGCGGCGGTGCACGCCGCGGCCGTGGTCCTTGGCCTGGTAGAGCGCGAGATCGGCGTTGCGCAGCATCGTCTCGACGACACGGCCGTCGCGCGGCGCGGTCGCGGTGCCGACGCTGGCGCCGATGTGCAGGCGATGGCCCTCGATCTCGTAGGGCGCGGACAGTGAGGACACGATGGTCTCGGCCAGCGCCTCGACCCGATCGCGATCGTCTGCATCCGGCACGACGACCGCGAACTCGTCGCCACCCAGGCGCCCGCAGACGTCGTCCGGGCCGGCAAGCGCGCACAGCCGCCCCGCGACCGCGATCAGCAGTCGGTCGCCGACAGGATGACCGAGCGTGTCGTTGACCTGCTTGAAGCGATCCAGATCGATCAGCATCAGCGTCGAGCGGCGACCGGTGATGTGCCCTTCGCGCAGCGCGTCGCCGAGCGCGGCGATGACATGCGCGCGGTTGGCGAGGCCGGTCAGCGCATCGAACCGCGCCATCCGGTCGATCCGCTCGACCGAGCGGTGACGCTCGGTGACATCGGTGCCGACCCCCCAGAAACCGAGCAGCGCGCCGCGCGCATCGCGCCGCGGCGTCGCCGACAGCGACCACCAGCGGCGCTCGCCGCCGATCTCGACCGGGACGACGAGGTCGCGAAAGCTCTCGCGCCGCGCCAGGCGATCGGCGAGGTCGCGGATGCCGGGCGCGACGCTACCCTGGTCCCATCCCTCGCCCGCGAGCAGCGCGAGCAGCGGACGATCCTCGATCTCGGAGCGCGGCAACCCGAACTGGCGGATCAGCCGCGGCGACACGTCGACCAGGCGCTTGGCTGCGTCGATCCGCCACAGCCAGTCCGCGCCTGCGTCACCGAAGTCGCGCAGCAGGAGGCTGACCAGTTCCTCCTTCTCGGCAAGCGTCCGCTGCGCGACGATGCGATCGAACAGCGCGCGGGCGTTGATCGTGAGCGCGGCCATCGCGGCGAGCGACATCAGCATGACGATCGTGGCGAGCACGAAGGCATGGTCGAGCAGCGCGGCGGTGGTGCCGCCGGTGCCGGCCAGCGCGATGAACGCCAGCCCGCCGAGCGGCGCAGGTGCGGCCAGCACCGTCGTCGCGACCAGCAGCGCCCCCCCGAGACCGAGCGCGGCGAA
>CAZZZX010000650.1:0-2081 GCA_964658585.1 uncultured Novosphingobium sp. | reverse complement strand
CGCGAACACGATGTTGGTGTTGCCGGCATCGATCGCGAGCAGCATGGCCCTAGTCCCGCACAGGTAAGACGTCGCCGGCGTGAATGACACGCACGGCCCCGTGCGCCAAGCGCAGCCTGAGCGCCCCCATCGCATCGAGCCCGTCGAACAGCCCGGTGACCGCGTCGCCATCGGGCAGCCGCGCGACCAACGCGCTGCCGCGCGGGTGCGCCACCGCCAGCCAGCGCGCGATCACCGCGTCGAGCCCGGCGCCGCGCCAGATGCCGAGCCAGCGCGCGAAGGTCTCGGCCAGCGTCTCGGCGACGATCGCCGCATCGGGCGCGGCGCCGGTCAGCGCGGCGAGATCGGTGGTCGCGCGATCGGGCAGGTCGGGATGGTGCGCGAGGTTGGCGCCGATACCGACCACCACCGCATCGCCGTGGCGCTCGAGCAGGATGCCGGCGAGCTTGGCGTCGCCGGCGACCAGATCGTTGGGCCATTTGATCGCCAGCCCCGCATCGGGCGCGAACAGCACCAGCGCTTCGTACAGCGCCACCGCGGCGACCAGCGCCAGCGAGGGCGCGATCGGATCGCCCGGCCGCAGCCGCACCAGCGTCGAGACGATCAGATTGCCCGGTGGCGACGTCCAGATCCGCCCCTGCCGGCCGCGTCCCGCGGTCTGGCGTTCGGCGCGCAGCCATGTGCCGTCCGGCGCACCGTCGCGCGCGAGCGCGGCGATATCGTCGTTGGTGGAGGCGGTCTCGGCGACCGTGCGCAGCGCGATCAGAAGAGCGATGCCGCCGCCGCCCCGCTGACCCAGCCGAGCGGCGCGATCGCGAGATAACCGAGCGGCGAGACGAGCAGCGCGGCGATCGCGATCAGCACGCCTTCGACCAGCGAGCGCGACGGCGCCAGCACGAAGCCCTCGGGCGGGGCATCGAAGTAGATCGTCTTGACGATCTTGAGATAATAGAAGGCGCCGATCACCGATGTCGCGATGCCGATCATCGCCAGCGGCCACAGGCCCTGCGCGACGAGCGCGTCGAACACCAGGAACTTGGGCCAGAAGCCGAACAGCGGCGGGATCCCGGCCAGGCTGAACATGAAGATCGCGAACGCCGCCGCCAGCCCCGGGCGGGTCTGCGACAGACCGGAGAGCGCGGCGATCTGCTCGGTGCGCTCGCCGGTCGGCAGCCGCATCTGGAGCACGCAGAGCAGGCTGCCCAGCGTCATCGCGACATAGACCGCCATGTAGCTCATCGTCGCCGCGGCCCCCGCCGCGCTGCCGGCGGCGAGCCCGAACAGCGCGAAGCCGACATTGTTGATCGAGGAATAGGCCAGCAGCCGCTTGATGTTGCTCTGCCCGATCGCGGCGACGCCGCCCCAGATCGTCGAGGCGAGCGCGCAGAAGATCACGATCTGGTGCCATGCGATCGTCGCCGGCCCGAGCGCCTCGATCGCGACGCGGACCAGCAGGCCCATCGCGGCGACCTTGGGCGCGGAGGCGAAGAAGGCGGTGACCGGGGTCGGCGCGCCTTCGTAGACGTCGGGCGTCCACATATGGAACGGCACCGCCGAGATCTTGAAGGCGAGCCCCGCGAGCAGGAAGACGAAGCCCACCGTCAGTCCGATGCCCGCGCCGCCCTTCATCGCTGCGGCGATGCCCGCGAAATGCGTCGTGCCCGAGAAGCCGTAGAGCAGCGACACGCCGTAGAGCAGGATGCCGCTGGCCAGCGCGCCGAGCACGAAATACTTCAGCCCCGCCTCGGGCGAACGCCCGTCGGTACGCAGGAAGCTCGCCAGCACATAGGCGGAGAGCGACTGCAGTTCGAGCCCGACATAGAGGCTGAGCAGATCGGTCGCCGAGACCATCATCCCCATGCCGACCGCGGAGAGCAGCAGCAGTACCGGGAATTCGGCGCGCAGCGGATCGCCGTCGCGCTCGAAGAAATCGGGCGCGACCGCGATCACCACCGCGGTCGAGACGTAGATCAGCACCTTGGCATAGGCACTGAACGCGTCGGCCACATAGAGGCCGCCGAATGCCGCGCCGCCATTGCCCGCCGGTCCGATCAGCGAGACCGCGGCGGCGGCGAGCAGCA
>CAZZZX010000649.1:0-2081 GCA_964658585.1 uncultured Novosphingobium sp. | reverse complement strand
GCCGCGCCGCGCCGCCTTCAGGCCGAGCGCCGCGCTGGCCCAACGCTATGCCGAGCAGCGCGCCGCGACGCTCGCCGCGGTCGATGCGCTGATCCGCGACGGGTCGCTCGCCGGTGCGACGCTGGATATGCTCGCCGAACAGCTGCACAAGCTCGCCGGGATCGCGGCGATGTTCGGCGAGGCCGACCTCGGCGACCGCGCGCGCGAGCTCGAGCTCGGCCTGCTCGGCGACCCTGCGCTGCGGTCCGAGGCGGCGCTGCTCGCCGCCGCCGCACGAATGCGCGCAGCCGCCTGAGCCTTCGCGCGTTCGGACGCAAAGTGGAGAACAGCATGGCACGGATCATCATCGCCGACGACGACGAGATCGCCGGCACCATCGCACGCGATGCGCTGACCGAGGCGGGGCACGTCGTCGGGCTTGTCGCCGACGGCAAGGACGCGCTCGCCGCGATCCGCGTCAAGGTGCCCGACCTCGTCGTGCTCGATTGCAACATGCCCGAACTGTCCGGGCTGCTCGTGCTGCGCGCGATGCGCGACGACAAGGCGATGTGGAACATCCCGGTCCTGATGCTCACCGGCCGGCAGAGCGACCGCGACGTCGAACTCGCACGCTACGAGGGCGCGGGCGATTACATGAAGAAGCCGTTCGACCCGGACGAACTGGTGTTCCGCGTGGAGGAGCTGCTCAAGGCGCACTCGAAGCGGTAGAACGCCCTGCCCTCGCCCGATGGCGACGGCCGGGATCACTCCCTGCGGAACGGCGCCAATTCGCCCAGCATCGCGATCTCGCGATCCATCGCGACCCGCTCGCGCGCCAGGAAGTCCGCGACCGCGCTCCTGAACCCCGGATGCGGGATGTGATGCGCCGACCAGGTCGGCACCGCGACATAGCCGCGAGCGAGCTTATGCTCGCCCTGCGCCCCCGCCTCGACGCGAGACAGGCCGAGCCGGATCGCCGCCTCGATCGCCTGATAATAGCACAGCTCGAAATGGAGGAACGGCACGTCCTCGGTGCAGCCCCAATAGCGCCCGTACAGCGTGTCCGCACCGATCAGGTTGAGCGCGCCCGCGATCGGTCTGCCATGACGATAGGCGAGGATCAGCAGCAGCTTGTCGGGCATCCGCTCGCTCAGCAGCGGGAAGACCCCGCGGGTGAGATAGGGCCGCCCCCATTTGCGCGCGCCGGTGTCCTGATAGAACACCCAGAACGCATCCCATTCGGCCTTGCCGATCTCGGCGCCGGTGAGCGTCCGGATCTCGACCGCGTTCTGAGCGGCGGCGCGCTCCTTGTTGATCGCCTTGCGTTTTCGCGACGCCAGCGCGGCGGTGAAATCGGCGAAGTCGCGATAGCCGTTATTGCTCCAGTGGAACTGCGTGCCGACCCGCGTCATCCAGCCGGCGGCCTCGAACAGCGGCATCTGCGCGGGCTCGACGAAGGTGGCGTGCGCGGAGGAGAGATCGTGCTGCGCGACCATCGCCTCGGCCGCCGCGATCAGCGGGGCGGCGGCGCTCGGGTCGCGCAGCAGCAGCCGCGGGCCGGGCACCGGCGAGAACGGCACCGCGATCTGGAGCTTGGGGTAATAGTCGCCGCCGGCCCGGCTCCAGGCGTCCGCCCAGCCGTGATCGAAGACATATTCGCCCTGGCTATGGCTCTTGGCATAGGCGGGCAGGATACCGTCGGGCCTGCCGTCGTCGCCGTCGATCACGATCGGCACCGGCTGCCAGCCGGCGCGCGCGACCGCGCTCCCCGAATCCTCGAGCGCGGACAGGAAGGCGTGGCTGACGAACGGATTGGCATCGCCCGCGCACGCATCCCAGTCGGCGGCGGGGATCGCGCCGATACCCTCGGCGATGCGGACGGTCATGTCCGCTCCACGATCGCGCGGTCGGCATGGTCGGCGGCGATGTGCTGCTCGGCCGGCGTGCGGACCGTCCAGGTCAGCAGCGGCAGGCCGCGCGCGCGCAACGCGGCGGGGAGTGCCGAGGGCAGCGCGCGGACATCGTAGGCGACGAACTCGGGCCGCGCGGTCATCACCGCGAGCCGCCGGCGATGCGACAACCGGTCGGCATGGAGCGCGACC
>CAZZZX010000648.1:0-2082 GCA_964658585.1 uncultured Novosphingobium sp. | reverse complement strand
TGTCGCGGCGATGGCCGGGATCATCGTGCTGATGCCGATCCTCAGCATCACCACGCGTTTCGGCTTGGCGGGGCTTTCCGCTCACAACGTGACCGACGCCGACATCCTCCAGCTCAAGTTCGTCGACGCGTTCGATCTGCTCGTCGAATGCGTCCGCTTCGTCGCGATCCACGGCTACGATCACGGCACCCGGCTGCTCGCCGATCTGGTCGCCTATGTGCCGCGCAGCCTGTGGCCCGGAAAGCCGACCATCGGCGCGATCGATATCGGCCAGGGCCTGGTCGACGTCCGCTATTTCGGCACGTCGAACGTGTCGCAGCTGATCGCCGCCGACGGCTATATGGATTTCGGATTCTTCGGCGTCGTGCTGGTCGGCCTGCTGGTCGGCTATTACCTCAAGGCGCTGTTCACCGCGCGCCGGACCTTCGTCAACGGTCACGACATCGTCACCTACGCGTTCGTCGCCGCGTTGCCGATTCTCATCCGCGGCCCGTTGACGGCGGTCGTCTCGACCTTTCTGTTCCAGGCGCTGACGGTCTTCGCGGTCCGCAAGCTGCTCGGGCGGCGGCTGCCGCCACTCGCGGGATGGACGGTCTCGGGCATGGGCATCCGTCCGATCGACGCGCGCGTCGGCCTGCAGGCGCGCAGCCCGATCGCGTCGGGACGCCCGCTGGGCGCGATACGGCCGGTCTGAGCGATGCGGACCGCGCGATCGGTGCGGATCCGTTCGGGCATCATGCCGGTAACGACATACTCGCCGACGTCGCCGGACTAGGTCCGGAGATCGACCTCCTGCGATCAGCGCGCACCGAGCGCCCGGCGCGCGCTACCCGCAGACCGCGACGAGCGGATGGATCGCATACCAGCTTCGGAGCGCCGCCATTGCCATCCGCCCAAGCGGTTGCCATCCGCCCAGGCGATCGAAGCCTCGGCTTGCCCGCGTAAGGCCGGCATCCGCGGCAAGGCGATAGGCTTGGCGGCGACGCTCGTGCGTGGTCGGGGAGAGAGGATTCGAACCTCCGGCCCCTGCCTCCCGAAGACAGTGCTCTACCAGGCTGAGCTACTCCCCGACGGAGCACCGGTCGTTTCGCTCTTTCGGGAGCCGACCGGCGATGCCAAGCGGGCGTCCTATAGGCAGCGTCGCGATCGACCGCAAGCGCATCTTTGCCCGTTCTCGTGCGCACCGGACGCGCGTGCGCGGCGGTTTTGGGATAGGGTCGCGACGCGGGTCGTCCGCACGTCGGGACCATCGAGGAACGAGCGGAACATGCGGAACATCGTCGTCCTCACCGGGGCGGGCATCTCGGCGGAAAGCGGCGTGCCGACGTTCCGCACGCATGGCCGGACGAGCTACTGGGAGTATCGCAATGCGGACGGCAGCCCCGGTCGGCGGCCGGTCGAGGAGATCTGCACGCCGCAGGCGCTCGCCGCGGACCGGGAGCTGGTGATCGACTTCTACGACCAGCGTCGCCATGCGCTCGGCGGGGTCGAGCCCAATGCCGCGCATCGCGCGCTGGCGCGGCTCGATGCGGAATGGCCCGGCGCGCTGCTGATCGTCACCCAGAATGTCGACGATCTGCACGAGCGGGCGGGTGCCACGCGACTGCTGCACATGCATGGCGAGCTCAACTCGGCGCTGTGCGAGGCGTGGCCATCGCACCCCGTTCCCGGGTGCGATGGCGGCACGGCCGGAGTGCCCGGCCTGCGGGGTGGCGGCGCTGCGCCCGGACATCGTGTTCTTCGGCGAGATGCCCTACGGGATGGAGGCGATCGAACGGGCACTGGCGCGCGCCGACCTGTTCGTGTCGATCGGCACTTCGGGCGCGGTCTATCCCGCGGCGGGTTTCGTCGAGCTGGCGGCCGCGCATGGGGCGGACACGCTCGAACTCAATCTCGAGCGGAGCGCGGGCAGCGCGATGTTCGCCGAGAGCCGGCTCGGGCCGGCGGGCGTGCTGGTGCCGGCGTGGGTGGACGAGCTGCTCGCGAGCGCGTCGTCGGGCTGAGCGCGCCTGACGATACGATCCAATCGCCCGGCGCCCGGCTCGCTCTTGCCATGAGCTCCCGTGGCATTTCGGCGCGCGC
>CAZZZX010000647.1:0-2084 GCA_964658585.1 uncultured Novosphingobium sp. | reverse complement strand
GATGTCCTTCATCGAGCAGCGGCCGCCCTCGGTGTCGGTCGTTGCCGGTGCCGACAAGGCCGAGGTGCTCCAGATCCCGCGCGGCGCGATCCTCAAGCGGTTCGAGCAGGAGCCGGTGTTCGCGGCGCGCTTCTACCGTGCGCTGGCGGTGTATCTGTCGGTACGGTTGCGCGAGACGACCGCGGCGGCGGCACAGGCCGAGCCCGGCGGCCAGACCGGCGAGCAGACCGAGGCGCGCTTCGGCAGGCTGTGGCAGAGGTTCGCGCGCTGAACCGGGAGGAGGCGGCCCGGAACCGGCTTTCCCGAGACGCCGCTCAGCCTTCCCAGACATTCTCGAGATGACGCAGCCGCCCGGGCGCGATCAGGATCGCGTCGATGCGGATATCGTCGCCCGCCTGCGCGAAGCGCGCGATCAGTGCTTCGGCCGCCGCCGCGACGCGGACCAGCCGCCGACGGTCGAGCGCGAGATCGAGCGCGGCGGCGGTGCGGCGCGACTTGACCTCGACGAACGCCACCAGCCCCGGCCGCCGCGCGACCAGATCGATCTCGCCCGCGGGCGTGCGGACGCGGGTGGCGAGGATGTCCCAGCCGCGCGCGCGCAGATGCGCCGCGGCCTGGATCTCGGCGACGCGGCCCTGCGCCTCGGCGGCCTGGCGGGTCATGTCTTCAGGTCGAGCGCGAGCGCGTAGAGTTCGGCGCGCGGGCGCCCGGTCGCCGCGGCGACCTCCTTGGCGGCCCGCGCCGCGGGCAGGCGGAGGAGGGCGGCGCGCAGCAGCGCCTCGACATCGTCCTCCTGCGCCGGCGGCGCCGCGCCGGGCGGGCCGACGACGATCACGATCTCGCCCTTGGGCGGCGCCTCGGCATAGCGCTCGGCGAGCGTATCGAGCGTGCCCGTGACGCATTGCTCGAAGCGCTTGCTGATCTCGCGCGCCACTGCCGCCTCGCGCGGTCCCAGCCCGGCATGGAGCGCGGTCAGCGTTGCGGCGAGCCGCGGCCCGCTCTCGTAGAGGACGAGGCTGGCGCGCACCGCGGCGATCTCGGCGATGGCGTCGCCGCGCGCCTTGTCGCGGCCCGGCAGGAAGCCGACGAACAGGAAGCGGTCGGTCGGCAGCCCGGCGAGCGTCAGCGCCGCCACCGCCGCGCACGGGCCGGGGATGGTGACGATCGCATGGCCCGCAGCGCGCGCCTCGCGGACCAGCTTGAACCCCGGATCCGAGATCATCGGCGTGCCCGCGTCCGAAACCAGCGCGATCGCGCGCGTCGCCAGGCTCGCGACCAGCCCGGGGCGGACGCGATCCGCATTATGATCGTGGTACGGCGTCATCGGTCGCTCGGCACCGATGTGGCGCAGCAGCTTGGCGGTGACGCGGGTGTCCTCCGCCGCGATCAGATCGGCGCGTGCCAGGATGTCCGCGGCACGCGGCGACAGATCACCGAGATTGCCGATCGGGGTGGCGACGATGTAGAGCCCGGGGGGGAGAGTTTCGAGCATGGGACATGTCATGGCAGAGGGCGTGCGCGGACCGCAATGGCGGAGCGGCCTGGGGATAGCGGGAACCGCGCTCGCCGCGCTGCTCGCCGGTTGCGCGACGCTGGTGCCCAACGGCGGTCGCACCCCGCCGCCGCCGCCGCCGGCTCGTGGCGCGCAGAATCCGGGTATCGTGCCTGCCGAGCAGCCGCGCGACCGCGTCGCGGTGCTGGTGCCGCTCACCGGACCGGAGGCGGGAATCGGCCAGTCGATCGCCGATGCCGCCAACATGGCGCTGATCGATGCCGGCGGCACGACGCTGCGGATCACCAGCTACGATACCGCGACCGGCGCCGCCGCCGCCGCGCAGCACGCGCTGGCCGACGGCAACACGCTGATCCTCGGGCCGCTGCTCGCCGCCGACGTGCGGCAGGTCGCGCCGGTCGCCGCCGCGCAGCATGTGCCGGTGCTGACCTTCTCCAACGATGCCGATGTGGCGGGCAACGGCGTCTATGTGCTCGGCTTCGCGCCGACCCAGTCGATCGACCGCGTCGTCGATTACGCCGCCTCGCGCGGGCTCAAGCGGATCGCCGCGCTGGTGCCCAACGGGCTCTAC
>CAZZZX010000646.1:0-2087 GCA_964658585.1 uncultured Novosphingobium sp. | reverse complement strand
CCGTCGACGCTCAGCGTCCCGCCGATGACGGAAACCTGCGCGGTCCCGCCGATGGCCGCCGCCGCGGCGCCGCTGGTCCCGTTCGCCGAAGCGGTGAGGCTCAGATTGCCCGCGATCGTGATCGACCCGCCCCCCTGCGACAGCAGGGCGGCGGTGCCGCCGCGCGCGCTGCCGCCGGTCGCGCCGGCGTCGATGGTGGCGGTGGCGTCGGGATTGGCGATGCTGATCGTGCCGCCGCTCGCGTCGATCTGCGCGGTGCCGCCGGTCGTGCTCGTCGCCGACGGTGCATGGGCGGCGCCGTCGAGCGCGATCGAATCGCCGATCGTCAGTCGTCCGCCCCCGGTCACGTCGACCAGCGCGGATCCGCCCTGCGCGGTACCGCCGGTCTGCGTGCTCGAACCGCCGTTGGACTGGGTTCCGGCCAGCACCGCCAGATCGCCGATCGCCGCCGTCCCGGTGACCGAGAGATGCGCGACGCCGCCGGTCGAATCGCCCGCGCCGAGGCTGATGCCGGAGGCGTCGATCATGGCGGTGTTCGCGGTCAGGCTGCCGGCGACGTTGAGCGTCACGGTCCCGCCGGCCGCCTCGCCCGATCCGATCAGACGGGCCGCGTAGAGCTCGAGCCCGCCGACGGTCGCCGTACCGTCGACGTCGAAGGTGAGCGACTGTCCGTTGGCGTCGTTTCCGCGCTCGGCCGAGAGATAGGCGGCGACGGTCAGCGTACCGCCCTGATCCACCGACAGGGTCAGCGGATCGCCGTCCTGCTGGATGCTGATGAGCGAGAGATTGTCGGTGCTCGTCACCGAATGGCCGCTGGTGACGTGCAGCGTCACGGGACCGTAGGCGAGGCTCAGGAAATTGGCGAGGTCGATGTTGCCGGCGCTGGTGGTGAGGTCGATCGAGCCGATCGTCGCGACGTCGATCCCCGACGTGAAGGTGCCCCCGGGAATCGAGACGTTGGCGGGTTGCGCATTGCCCAGCAAGACCGACTGGTGGGCGCCTTCCGGATCGCCCGTATAGCCCTCCCCGGCGCGCAGCACGATCGAACCGTTTGTCTGCGTGGCGGTGCTGGCCGCCTGGTAGCCGACGGTGCCGCTGACCAGCATCGTCACCGCGTCGTTCGCGGGGATCGCGACCATGTAGATGGCGTTGCGGCCGCCGGCCGACTCGGCGGGTCCGGTGGTCGTGCCGGTATGGCTGAGCGTCGTCTCGCCACCCGCCGCGACGGTCGAGCCGATCAGACTGGTGATGTCGAACAGCCCGGCATTGATCGTGATGTCGGCGGCCTGTGCGGCGACGTAGCCGACCGAGCCGTTGATCGTGACGGTGCCCGCCTGGGCGATCCGCGGCGCGACGATCGCGAGATAGCTGCCCGCCGCGGGCTGGTTGATCTGCGCGCCCGCCTGGATGTTGACGGCAGCGGTGCTCCCGCCGGCGCCGGTGAAGCTCAGCCCGCCCGTCGGGGTCGGCAGCGCGGTGTCGCCGGCGGTATCGATCGCGTTGGTGGTGAGGATCAGGCTGCCGACGTCGAACACCCCGGTCGAGCCGATGATGAGGCCGCCCGGCGCGTAGAACCAGACATTGCCGCCGCGGCTGACCGCGCCGGTCGCGCCGACGAGCTGGCTGACGACATGACCGTCCAGTTCGACCGGACGGCCGCTCGCCGGATTGATCCGGTTGAGGACGGTGAAGCCCGAGACCTCGCTGCCGGTCTGGAAGATGCCGGTCGAGCCGCGCGGCAGGAAGGCGATCGGCGCGGTACCGGAGGCGGTATCGTAGGGCGTCCAGTCGATGATCGCGGTCGCGCTGTGGAGGGTCAGCGTATCGGTCGAGTTCGTGCTCGCCAGCGACACGTTGCCGAGCGCGCTCGAGGCGCTGCCCTGGAAGGCGACGCCGTTGCCGATGAACGTCTGCCCGCGCGCCACGCCCGCGCCCATCGCCAGCGCGAGCACCGCGGTCCCGGCGAGCAGCGGACCGAGTCGCGGGGCCCGGTCGCGGTGGGGAGCGTGGTGCGGGAAGGTCATCCGAGGTGTCCTTCGTTATCGCGTCCAGGGCAGGATGCGTGTGGTGATGGAGAGGAGGATGCG
>CAZZZX010000645.1:0-2091 GCA_964658585.1 uncultured Novosphingobium sp. | reverse complement strand
TCACGGTCAACCGCGGCCCGCACATCGACAAGAAGTCGCGCGAGCAGTTCGAGGTGCGCACCTACAAGCGCCTGCTCGACATCGTTCAGCCCACCCCGCAGACGGTCGACGCGCTGATGAAGCTCGATCTCGCGGCGGGTGTTGCGGTCGAGATCAAACTGGCGTAATGCGCCGGCTCCCGCGGACGAGGTGATTCACCGAGGCCGCGTTTTCGGACCGCCTTCGGGTCTGGTTCGACGAAGACAGGGATACCGACCGGCCTTGCCGGTGCCCGAGTCCCCGCCATTCGCAGCGATGCGGAAACACCGGCCCGGGCGGGGGCTGTCTTATCATGGGTCCGGAGGCTCGCGGAGGTCCGCGGGCCTTTTTCGTTGGCACGCTCCCGAGGATGATCCCGGAGGAGCCTCTGTTTGAGGAGTATGCGATGCGCACTGGCGTGATCGCGAAGAAGATGGGGATGACCCGGCTGTTCCAGGAGGACGGCCGCCATGTGCCCGTCACCGTGCTGCAGCTCGATGCTCTCCAGGTCGTCGCGCGCCGCGAAGAGGCTCGTGACGGCTATACCGCCGTTCAGCTCGGCGCGGGCGTGGCCAAGGCCAAGAACCTCAGCAAGCCTGAGCGCGGCCATTTCGGCAAGGCCGAGGTCGAGCCAAAGGCGATCCTCGCCGAATTCCGCGTGACCGAGGACAATCTCCTCGATGTCGGCGCCGAGCTCTCGGCGGATCATTATGTCGCGGGTCAGTTCGTCGACATCCAGGGCCGGACCCAGGGCAAGGGCTTCCAGGGCGGTATGAAGCGCTGGGGCTTCGGCGGTCTGCGCGCGACCCACGGCGTCTCGGTCTCGCACCGTTCGCTCGGTTCGACCGGCCAGCGCCAGGATCCGGGCAAGGTCTTCAAGAACAAGAAGATGGCCGGTCACATGGGTGACAAGAGCCGCACCCAGCAGAATCTCGAGATCGTCCGTACCGACGCGGCGCGCGGCCTGCTCTTCGTCAAGGGCTCGGTGCCCGGCTCGAAGGGCGGCTGGCTGTTCGTCAAGGACGCCGTGAAGGTCGACCTGCCGGAGGGCGTGCCCTTCCCGGCGGCGCTGATCGATCGCAAGGCGCCCGTCGTCGAGCATGCTCCTGCCGGTCTGGTTGACGAAGGCGCGGTCCACGAGTTGCCGGCGCTGCCGGGCGACGACGAGGTCAAGGCCGGTGTCGAAGCTGCCGACGAGCATGGTGCGGGCGTGGTCGATCCCGACGCGGTGGCGCTCGACGCAGCCGACGAGATCGGCACGGACAAGGAAGCCTGAGATGAAGGTCAACGTACTCAAGCTCGACGCCAGTTCGGCCGGCGACATCGAGCTCAGCGATGCGGTGTTCGGCCTCGAGCCGCGCGCCGACATCCTCCACCGCGTGGTGACTTGGCAGCTCGAGAAGCGCCGCGGCACGGCGCGCCCGACCCGCGAGCGTTCCGACGTAGCGCGTACCGGCAAGCGTCTGGGCAACCAGAAGGGCGGCGGTACGGCGCGTCACGGTGACCGTGCGGCTCCGATCTTCATCGGCGGCGGCAAGGCCCACGGCGCCCGCCTGCGTGACTTCAACCCGTCGCTGAACAAGAAGATTCGTGCGATGGGCCTGAAGATGGCGCTCTCGGCCAAGGCCAAGGACGGCTCGCTCGTCGTGGTCGATGCGCTCGACGTTGCCGAGGGCAAGACGAAGA
The DNA here is from genome assembly GCA_964658585.1 of uncultured Novosphingobium sp. Taxonomy (GTDB): domain Bacteria; phylum Pseudomonadota; class Alphaproteobacteria; order Sphingomonadales; family Sphingomonadaceae; genus Solisphingomonas. The sequence continues at coordinate 387 of CAZZZX010000645.1, read as the reverse complement.
ACCTGGTCGGCCAGCTCGAGAAGCTGGGCTTCGGCAAGAAGGCGCTGGTGATCGACGGCGAGGCGCTCAACGTCTCGTTCGCGCACGCTTCGGCAAACATTCGCGGCGTCAATCTGATGCCGGCGGTGGGTGCCAACGTCTACGACATCCTGAACCATGACACGCTCGTGCTGACGCGCGCCGCTGTCGAGAAGCTGGAGGCGCGGTTCCATGGCTAAGGCCAAGAAGGAGCAGGGCGCGATCGACATCCGTCATTATGACGTGATCGTCGGCCCGCACATCACCGAGAAGTCCACCCTGGTCTCCGAGCACAATGCCGTTGTGTTCAAGGTCGCGGGCGACGCCACGAAGCCGGCCATCAAGGCCGCCGTCGAGGCGCTGTTCAAC
>CAZZZX010000644.1:0-2098 GCA_964658585.1 uncultured Novosphingobium sp. | reverse complement strand
ACAACGCGCGAGCGGGCAAGGCGGGCGGCGTCACACGGGCGATGTGCATGATCTCACCTCCTGCGGTTCGGCGGCCGATGCCGGGCCGCGTCGCGGGCCGGCGGCCATCCGGGCCATCTCAGGCGACGAAGGTGGATCTGGTCCGCCGCGGCGATAATCCGGCATGTTGGACCGACACCGATGACCCGCAGGAACCAATGAGCCAGCCCTCCGACATGGCCGCCTTCGTCCGCATCGTCGAAACCGCCACCTCGCTCGACCCCGCCCAGCGCTACCAAAGCATCGGCGAGATGATGAGCGCTTTGTCCACCTTCGTCTCCAGTCCCGCCGCCAGCGAAGCCGCCACCGCCGAAATCCTCTTCGCCGCCGAAGCCGTCCCGCTTGTCCTTGCCGCCGCGCTGCCCGCGCCGCCCACGATCAAAACTCATTTGAGAAGTATCTTTCCCGGTGCGCCCGAAACCCTTGGTCCACCCGCACGCAGGACGCCGCGCATCGGGTAACAGCTCGCCGGAATAGTGCGCGCCTTGGTCGTGCATAGCCGAATTATCCACAGTCGGCGAGCCGTTTTGTCGCCACAATCCCGCATTCCGTCCCGATTGCGACGGGGTGCGGCGCCGCGGACACGGCTTGCCGCGCGACTCGGCAGCGGGCAGGGTCCGCGCGTCATGCCAGCCCTTCTCGCCAGCCTCGCCGATCCGTCCGCCTGGATCGCGCTCGCCACCCTGATCGTGATGGAGGTGGTGCTCGGGATCGACAATCTCGTCTTCGTCTCGATCCTGTCGAATCGCTTGCCGCCGGGCCAGCAGACCCGCGCGCGCCGGCTCGGCATCGGTCTCGCGCTGATCCTGCGGCTGGCGCTGCTCTCGACGATCGCATGGCTGACCGGACTGACCGCGCCGGTGCTCGATCTCGGTCTCACGGGGCCGCTGCAGGACGGCCACCCGGTGTTCGAGACCGCCTTCTCGCTGCGCGACCTGATCCTCATCGCGGGCGGCCTGTTCCTGATCTGGAAGTCGACCAAGGAGATCCACCACACCATCGATCCCGGCGACGGCGAGGACAGGGACGCGCCCGGGCCGGGGCTGAGCTTCGGCGCGGCGATCGTCCAGATCCTGCTGCTCGACATCGTCTTCTCGCTCGATTCGATCCTTACCGCAGTGGGCATGACCACCCACCTGCCGATCATGATCGTCGCGGTGGTGGTCGCGGTCGGGCTGATGCTGGTCGCCGCCGATCCGCTCGCGCACTTCATCTCGCGCAACCCGACGGTGGTGATGCTGGCGCTGGGTTTCCTGCTGATGATCGGCGCGATGCTGATCGCCGACGGCTTCGGCGTGCATGTTCCCAAGGGCTATATCTACACCGCGATGGCGTTCTCGGCGCTGGTCGAGGCGCTCAACATGGCGGCGCGACGGCGCAGGGCGCGCTTGCGCGACGGCGGCGGGCATTGAGCGGGGAGAGGCGAGCGCCTATGCGCAGGCCATGACAGTTCATTTCCACGAGGAAGACCTCCCCGCCGACGTCTTCGCCCCCGGCGCGAGCATCGCCGTCGACACCGAGACGATGGGGCTCGTCACGCCGCGCGACCGCCTGTGCGTGGTGCAGCTCTCGGACGGGGGACCGGACGAGCATCTCGTCCGCTTCGCGCCGGGCAGCGCGTACGACGCGCCCCATCTCAAGGCGGTGCTCGGTGATCCGGCGCGGCTCAAGCTGTATCATTTCGCGCGGTTCGATCTGGCGGCGATCAAGCATTATCTCGGCATCGTCGCGGCACCGGTCTATTGCACCAAGATCGCCTCGCGGCTGGTGCGCACCTATACCGACCGCCACGGCCTCAAGGAACTGGTCCGCGAGCTGCTCGGCCAGGACATCTCCAAGCAGCAGCAATCGTCCGACTGGGGCGCACCCGAATTGAGCGATCCGCAGAAGGACTATGCCGCCTCCGACGTGCGCTTCCTCCACGCGATGAAGGAGAAGTTCGACGTCCGGCTGGCCCGCGAGGGCCGTACCGCGCTCGCACAGGCCTGTTTCGACTTCCTGCCCGCGCGCGCCGAACTCGATCTGGCGGGCTGGCCCGAGATCGACATCTTCTCCCATG
>CAZZZX010000643.1:0-2101 GCA_964658585.1 uncultured Novosphingobium sp. | reverse complement strand
GAGCTCAGGTCGGCAGTAGACCAAGCCCGTTATCAGGCGTCTATTCGCTCATGGAAGCGCTTGCGCTAAGAAAGTCAGCCTCTACTCAGGTCTCGCGCACACAAAGGTGCACCGCGGTCGTTTTCTCGATAAATTGCATCTGACCCGCGATTGCTCACCCCTTTAGTGATTGCGGAGGGTGCGCCAAACGCTAGATTGCGCTTGGCGCATGCTTTTTTCTCATGTCAGCCTCGTCACTCCACGTCCGTAACAACTGGCGCAAAAAGATGCGCTACAGTCACGTTACCGCTGACCACTAACCGGCGGGTTCCGGGGGGAATCGTGCAGACTGTTATGTTGCTGATCGCATCTGCGATCGGCCTAGCGTGGTATTTCGCGCCGGCAATTATTTCGGCCAGTCGCGGGGATCCGAATGCTTCGTCGATCTTCATGCTCAACCTGCTTTTTGGTTGGAGCGTGATCGGCTTGAATCGCCCCGGGATTTGAGGAGGCTCCAACTCTTGAGAGAATGGAGCCATGAACAAGTCCACCAAGTTTTCCCCAGAAGTCCGTGAGCGCGCCGTACGCATGGTGCAGGAGCACCGCGGCGAATATCCATCGCTGTGGGCCGCGGTCGATTCGATAGCACCGAAGATCGGCTGTGTGCCGCAGACCCTGCTGGGCTGGGTCCAGCGGCACGAGGTCGACACCGGCGTTCGCGGCGGCGTGACCACCGCCGAGGCGCAGCGCGTCAAAGAACTCGAGCGCGAGAACAAGGAGCTTCGTCGTGCCAACGAGATCCTGAAGTTGGCTAGCGCGTTTTTTGCCCAGGCGGAGCTCGACCGCCGACTCAAGTCCTGAGGGACTTCATCGACGAACATCGAAGCACCTTCGGGGTCGAGCCGATTTGCAAAGTTCTGCAGATCGCCCCGTCGGGATATCGACGACATGCAGCGCTTGAGCGAGAGCCGCATCGGCGCTGCGCCCGAGACAAACGCGACGCGCTTCTGATTCCAGAGATCGAGCGCGTTTGGCATGGCAACATGCAGGTCTACGGTGCCGATAAAGTCTGGCGGCAGCTGGGCCGCGAAGGGATGACGGTGGCGCGTTGCACGGTCGAGCGGTTGATGCGACGACAAGGCTTGCGCGGTGTGGTGCGCGGCAAGGTGGTGCGCACGACGGTGAGTGACCCCAAGGCGCCATGCCCACTGGACCGGGTCAATCGGCAGTTCCGTGCCGAGCGGCCGAACCAGCTCTGGGTCTCGGATTTCACCTACGTCTCGACCTGGCAGGGCTGGCTCTATGTGGCCTTCGTCATCGACGTGTTCGCACGACGCATCGTTGGCTGGCGCGTCAGCCGTTCGATGCGCACGGACTTCGTGCTCGACGCCTTGGGACAGGCGCTCTACGCACGTCAACCTGAGCGTGACAACAGCTTGATTCACCATAGCGATCGCGGGTCGCAATACGTCTCCATTCGCTACAGCGAACGCTTGGCAGAAGCAGGTATCGAGCCGTCAGTGGGAAGCAAAGGCGACAGCTACGACAACGCGCTCGCAGAGACCATCAATGGCCTCTACAAAGCCGAACTGATCCACCGCCGGGCACCATGGAAAACCAAGGAGGCCGTGGAGCTCGCCACGCTGGAATGGGTGGCCTGGTTCAACCACCACCGACTACTCGAACCCATCGGCTATATCCCGCCAGCCGAGGCCGAGGCAAACTACTACCGGCAACTCGCCAGTCAGGCCACCGCAGTGGAGGCCTGACTTAAACCCAACAGCCTCCACAGAACCCAGGGCGATTCATATCCCCACAAGGCGCGAAGCAGTGGAATGACTTCCGCAGGCTCAGTTAGGCTGGCGAAATGTTCTGTCTGTGGCGACTCTAACGCGCCGATTAGGTCCGTAGCAGGATTTCGCTCTGCCCTACCCGTGGCGATGGCATAACGAAAAACCATCCCAGCAATACCACGAGCCCGGTGCGCGGTCTCTACTGCACCGCGTTTCTCCATCTTACGCAGGACACCCAGAAGTTCGGGGGCAGATACTTCCGCGATGGGCCGGTCACCGATGTAAGGGTTGAGATCTTTCTCGACAATACGGCCGTTACGCACTGCTGT
>CAZZZX010000642.1:0-2105 GCA_964658585.1 uncultured Novosphingobium sp. | reverse complement strand
ATCGAGATCGACGCCGCTGGTCGCCGAGAGCGCGGTGGTCGCGGCGTCCGAGCGCGACGCGGCGGCGGTGCTCTCGGTGGTCGCGTTGGCGACGAGCTGGCCCTGGTCGGTGACCATCGCGTTCCACTGCGCCTCGACCCCGGTCGAGGTGCGCAGCGCCGACAGCGCGAGCAGGTTGCCGTTGGCGGTGCCGTCGGACGAGGCGGCGGCGATCGCGGCGGGATCGCTGGTCGCGAGCGTCAGCGTGGCGGCGGTGGTGCCGCCGAGCAGCGCGGTACCGGCGGTGCCCGCGGCGGTGGTGCCGCCCGCGTTCCAGGCGTTGAGCTGGGTGGCGAAGGCTGCGGCCTGCGTGTCGAGCGCCTGACGGCGATCGGCGACCGTGCCCGCGCTGGAGATCAGGCCGCCGATCGCGCCGCCCGCGCCGACGATCGTCGCGGTCGTGCCGTTGCCGAGCGTGCCGAGCGTCAGCCGGCCATTGGCGTCGGTGGAGAGCGTCAGTTGCGCGCCGGTCCCGCTCGAACGATCCGCGGCGACCAGCGTCGGGCCGCCATTGGCGACGCTGACCGTCGCCGAGCCATTGTCCGCATAGGAGACGTCGATCGCGAGGCTGGTCGAGATCGTACTCAGCACCTGGTCGCGCTGGTCGAGCAGATTGGCCTGGCCCTCGGTCCCCGCCGGGCTGCCGCGCAAAGCGATGTTGATCTTGTTGAGCTGCGCGAGCGCGGCGTTGACCGACTGGACGGTGGTGGCGGCGTTGCTCGCGATGCCGCTCGAGACGGTGGCGAGGTTGCCCGCGGTGGTGCGGAACGCGCTGGCGGTCTGGTCGATCGCGTTGAGGAACGCCTGGCGGCCGCTCGTGCCGTTCGGATTGGCGGCGAGCGTGTCGCCGGCATTGAAGATCGCGGTCGCGCTCTGGCCGACGCCCGTCGCATCGTCGCCGAGCGCGGTCTGCGCGCTGGTCAGCCAGGAGAGCCTGGCGGACGCCGCGCCCGCGTCCGACGCGGCGGCGCGCGCGTCGGCGGCCTGATAATCATTGTAGGCGCGGCCGATCGAGGAGACCCGCGATCCCGCGAAGCCGGTATAGTTGTTGTAGTAGATCGACGATCCCGCCGAGCCCCCGACCTGCGCGATCGACACCGTGCGACGGGTATAGCCCGTCGTGCTGGCGTTCGCGACATTCTCCGAGATCGCGGACAGCGCGGTCTGGTAGGAGTTGACCGCCGACGCGCCGATCGAGAGCAGATCGCTCACAGCTTGATCCGCGAGGCGAGATCGCCGACGACGTGCGCGGCGCGGCCCGTCGCCTCGATGCCGGCGGCGGCGACCTTGGCCTGTGGCAGCACCTTGCCGAGCTGGTTGCTGAGCATCTCGGCGATGCCGAACACGCCCTGCTTGGACATCGAATCCGCGGTCTTGCTGTCCGCCATGTCCTGGAACTGGCTGGTCGCCTGGCTGTCGAACATGCCGTCGCCGAGGCTGGCCTGGCGCATCGATCCGATCATCTGGCGCAGGAACACCGCCTCGAACTGCTGCGCGGCCGATTTGAGCTTCGCCTGCTGCGTGTCGTTCGACGTGGTCGAGCCGACGGCCGAGGTGGCGGCGAGAGAGAGGGTGGAGAGGGTCATAGGATGATCAGATCCGCTTTCATCGCGCCGGCCTGCTTCAGCGCTTCGAGGATGGCGACGAGATCGGCAGGCGAGGCACCGATCGCGTTCACCGCTTTCACGATGTCGGCGAGGCTGGCCCCAGGTGCGAGCTCGAACATGGGCGAATGCTTCTCCTCCACGCTGATCGCGCTGTTGGGCACGATCGCGGTCTGACCCTGCGAGAAGGGCGCGGGTTGCGAGACCTGCGGCTTCTCGTCCACCTTCACGGTCAGCTTGCCGTGGCTCACCGCCGCCGGCGCGATCCTGACCGCACCGGTGATAACGACCGTACCCGTGCGAGCATTAACGACCACGCGTGCGGCGGCGTCGGCGGGGTCGATCTCGAGATTCTCGATCGACGCCATCAGCGCGGTGCGCAGCTGCGCGCCGGGCGGCGCGGTGATCGCCACGGTCTCGGCGTCGATCGCCTCGGCGCGGCCCGGCCCGAGCCGGCCGTTG
>CAZZZX010000641.1:0-2107 GCA_964658585.1 uncultured Novosphingobium sp. | reverse complement strand
CCAATAGGACGGATCGGGAGACTGTGCCGACATGCGCTTCGATATCCGCACGGCCATCGCCGCGACGCTCGACGGAGGCGGCGATGCCGGCGCGCTCGCCTGGCACGGGCACTGGCTCGGCTGGAACCGGCTCCGCGACGTGCGGGTCGCGCTCGACACGATGCTGGGGTCTCACGGACTCGCCGAAGCACCGATCGGGCTGATCGCACGCAACCGGCCGAGCGCGGTCGCCGGGCTGGTCGGTCAGATCGCGAGCGGGCGAACGACGGTGATGATCCATGCCGCTCAATCCACCGCGGGCATCGCTGCCGATATCGCGCGCGCCGGGGTCGGCGCGGTCATCGCAGACACTGGCGACTGGGGCGACGAGACACGCGCCGCCGCCGCCGAAAACGGCATTCTCGGCATCGCGCTGGATACCACCGGACTGACTTCCCGTATCGTCGTGGAGGGGGACCGCGCCCGGGCGACCATCGCCGGGCGCGACCCCGCGACCGGCGTCGAACTCTTGTCGAGCGGCACCACGGGCACGCCCAAGCGCGTGCCGCTCGCCTGGTCGACGCTCTCCTCGGCCGCCGAGGACGCGCGCGCCGCCTATGCCGGCACGGGTGCCAGGAGCGTGCCGCAGATTCTGCTCCACCCGCTCGGCAACATCGCCGGCATCGCCTATCTCCTGCCCGCCTACGCGCATCGCCAGCCGATCGTGCTGCTCGAGCGGTTCACGGTGGGTGATTGGATGGCGGCCGTGCGCCGCCATCGACCGACGCGCGCCTCCCTGCCGGCGGCGGCGCTTCGCATGGTGCTCGACGCCGACCTGCCCAGAGAGGCGCTCGCCTCGCTGGAGGTCGTCGCAGTCGGCGGCGGCAAGCTCGACGTCGCTGTCCAGGACCGTTTCGAGGCGCGGTTCGGCATTCCGGTGCTGACCGCGTTCGGCGCGACCGAGTTCGCAGGCGTCATCGCGCACTGGAGCCTCGACCTCTACCGCAGCCATGGCAAAGAGAAACGCGGCAGCGCCGGCCGAGCGAGCGCCAACGTCATCCTGCGGATCGTCGATCCGGAAAGCCACGCGCCCTTGCCCACGGGCGAAGTCGGACTGCTGGAAGCGAAGGTCGCGCGGCTGGGCGACGACTGGATCCGGACCACCGATCTCGCGGCGATCGACCCGGACGGCTTCCTCTTCGTCCAAGGCCGCGCGGACGGGGCGATCAACCGCGGCGGTTTCAAGATCGTGCCGGAAACCGTCGCGGCAATGCTCGCTTCGCATCCGGCGGTGGCCGAAGCCGCGGTGGTGGCACGCCCGGACGATCGGCTCGGCGAGGTGCCGGTGGCGGCGGTCGAATTGCGTCCCGGTGCAGCGATCGACGGGGATTTCTTGCGGAGCTGGGCGAAGCAGCGGCTGCTCGCCTATCAGGTTCCCGCCGAGATCCGCGTGCTCGATCGCCTGCCGCGCACCGGATCGATGAAGGTCGCGCTGGCCGAGGTCGCGGCGCTGTTCAGATGATACCGTCCGCCCGCAGCGCGGCGATGTCGTCGGGCCGGCAGCCGATTTCCGCCAGCACCTCGTCGGTATGCTCGCCGAGTGTCGGCGCGCGCATGCGGATGTCGCCCGGGGTCGCGGACATGCGGAACGGCGTCTCGATGACCGGCGCGGGCACCGGCAGGCCGGGATAATCGATCGGCTTCAGGAAGCCCATCGCCTGGACGTGCGGATCGTCCAACGCCTGCTGCGGCGAGTAGAGCGGACCGACCGGGATGCGTGCCGCGTCGAGTTGGGCCATCGCCTCGGCCAGCGTGCGCTCGTCGCACCACGCCTGCATCCGCGCGTTGAGGATCGCGCCGTTCGTGGCGCGGGCGTCGTCGCTGGCGAAGCGTCGGTCGGTAAACCAGCCCTCCTGCCCCATCAGCCGGCACCAGCGCTTGAACATCGGCTGGCCGGCGACCTGGACCAGCACCCAGCCGTCCCTGAGCGCGAAGATGTCGCAGGGCGCCGCCGCGGTCCCGGCATTGCCGACGCGGCCGCGATTCTGCTTGAGCACCGCCTGATCGATCAACATGCCGTCCGTCATCATCAGCGCCGCGCCGACGTGGAAATTCGAATAGGGAGCGT
>CAZZZX010000640.1:0-2121 GCA_964658585.1 uncultured Novosphingobium sp. | reverse complement strand
GGCGACGCCGATTGAGACGGTGGCGCTCGACTGGCTGATCAAGTTCCAGCGGCTCGGCCGCTTCGCCCGGCAGCGTCGCGCCGCCTGACATTCCCCGATCCACGACGAGGCACCGCAACGCATGATGATCCTGCAACCGGTGCTGCTCGGCATCGTCGAGGGCGTGACCGAGTTCCTGCCGGTATCGTCGACCGGCCATCTCATCCTGGCGGGTGCGCTGCTCGGCTATGACGATCGGCAATGGGCGACGTTCGACATCGTCATCCAGCTGGGCGCGATCCTGGCGATCGTGGTGCTCTACTGGCGGACCTTCCAGGCGGTGCTGATCGGTCTCGTCCAGCGCACGCCGGGGGCATGGCGGTTCGTGCGCAACCTGCTGCTCGCCTTCCTGCCCGCCGCGGTCATCGGGCTGGCGCTGCACAAGAAGATCGAGGTGCTGCTGACCAGGCCGATCGTGGTGTGCTGGGCGCTGATCCTCGGCGGCGTCGCGATCCTCGTTATCGAGCGCCTCGTCAAGCCGGGGCGGACGCATGGCATCGCCGACGTCTCCGTCAGGACGACGCTCGGCATCGGCGTGATCCAGTGCCTGGCGATGATTCCCGGGGTCAGCCGCTCGGGCGCGACGATCCTCGGTGCGCTGTCGCTCGGCGTCGAACGGCGCACCGCAGCCGAGTTCAGCTTCTTCCTGGCCATCCCGACGATGCTGGGCGCGACCGTGGTCGAGCTGGCCAAGCGGCCACCGCCGGCGCCGACGGGCGTTGTACCGGTCGGCTGGGGCGAGATCGCGATCGGGTTCGTCGTCTCCTTCCTAGTCGCGCTGGTGGTGGTGCGGGCCTTTGTCGGCTTCGTGTCGCGGCACGGCTTCTCGCCGTTCGCCTGGTATCGGATCTTTGCCGGAGCCGCGACGCTGACGTGGCTGGTCGCATAGGTCCGGTCCGGCCGTTCTTTTTCTTCGGCCGATCCTGGTCGACGCGATCACAGCACGATACGTCGTCAATCCGGTAAGCATCGCTTACCATTCGGCGAATCCTGACGTGACTCGCCCCGTCATCCGTGCTTTTGCTGCGCGCGGAGGGCATGATGGCTGACAATCCGATGCTGCAGTTCGTGGGGACCGGCCAAGCCTATCCCGAGAAGCGCGCGCCGGCGCTGCGCGCGGAGGACTTCGCCGAGATCGCGCGCGCCTATGCGGTCGACAAGGCGGAGGAACAGGCCGGGCGCTGTTCGCAGTGCGGGGTGCCCTATTGCTCGACGCATTGTCCGCTCCACAATCACATCCCGGACTGGCTGCGGCTGTGCGCCGAAGGCCGGCTGCGCGAAGCCTATGAGCTCGCCGCCTCGACCTCGACCATGCCCGAGATCTGCGGCCGGATCTGCCCGCAGGACCGGCTGTGCGAGGGCAATTGCGTGATCGAGTTCTCGGGCCATGGCGCGGTGACGATCGGCGCGATCGAGAAGTTCATCACCGACACCGCCTGGGCCGAGGGCTGGGTCGAGCCGGTGCGTCCGGTGCGCGATCGCTCGAGCCAGTCGATCGGGATCGTCGGTGCCGGCCCGGCGGGGCTGACCGCCGCCGAATATATGCGCGGCCATGGCTACGAGGTGCATGTCTACGATCGCCACGATCGCGCGGGCGGCCTGCTGGTCTATGGCATCCCGGGCTTCAAGCTCGAGAAGGATGTCGTCGGGCGCCGCCACCAGCGGCTGATCGACAGCGGCATCCATTTCCATCTCGGCTTCGAGGTCGGCCGGGACGCGACGCTGGCCGGCTTGCGCGAGCGCCACGACGCGGTGCTGATCGCGACAGGCGTCTACAAGGCGCGCGCGATGAAGGCGCCCGGCGTCGGGTCGCCGGGCGTGGTCAAGGCGCTCGACTTCCTGATCGCCTCCAACCGCAAGGGCTTCGGCGACAACGTGCCGGCCTGGGAGGACGGCACGCTCAACGCCGCGGGCAAGCATGTCGTCGTGGTCGGCGGCGGCGACACCGCGATGGACTGCGTGCGCACCGCAGTCCGCCAGGGCGCGAAATCGGTAAAATGCCTCTACCGCCGCGATCGCGCCAACATGCCGGGATCGCAGCGCGAGGTGAAGAACGCCGAAGAGGAAGGCGTCGAGTTCGTC
>CAZZZX010000639.1:0-2123 GCA_964658585.1 uncultured Novosphingobium sp. | reverse complement strand
GACCGTCGCGTGCGCGCGATGATCGCGGCGGGTGCTGCGGCCGAGATCGATCTGCTGATCGCCCGCCGGCTCGATCCGGCGCTCCCCGCGATGCGCGCGATCGGCGTGCCCGAGCTCGCCGCATGGCGTCGCGGCGAAACCGACGCCGAGGAGGCGATCGCCCGCGCGCAGCTCGCGACGCGGCGATACGCCAAGCGCCAGCGCACCTGGTATCGCCATCAGCCCCCCGTCGACTGGCCAAGACTGGACGATCCTAACGAAGAGCGGCTTCAGAACGTAATTTCATGTCTTGCAGCTAGGTTGACACGCTAGTTTATTACCTTTAGCGGCCCCTCGACGGAGCGGGTCTGCCCAGCAGGCTCGGCTTCATGCTAACGGGCGATCGCATGACGACGGACAAGGACAAGAGCGGCGCGGATATTCTCGTCGAGGCGCTGTGCGATCTCGGGGTCGAGGTCGTGTTCGGCTATCCGGGCGGCGCGGTGCTGCCGATCTATGACGCGCTGTTCCGGCAGAAGCGGATCCGCCACATCCTCGTCCGCCAGGAGGGCGGCGCGGCGCACGCCGCCGAGGGCTATGCGCGCTCGACCGGCAAGCCCGGCGTCGTGCTGGTCACCTCCGGCCCCGGCGCGACGAATGTCGTCACCGGCCTTGCCGACGCGCTGATGGATTCGATTCCGATCGTCGTCATCACCGGCCAGGTGCCGACGCAGCTGATCGGCACCGACGCCTTCCAGGAGGCCGACACCGTCGGCATCACGCGCCACTGCACAAAGCACAACTATCTGGTGAAGGATCCCGCCAAGCTCGGCGCGATCGTTCACGAGGCGTTCTACATCGCCACCTCGGGTCGCCCCGGCCCGGTGGTGATCGATCTGCCCAAGGACGTGCAGATCGCCGCCGCGCCCTATGTCAGGCCGACCGAGCCGCTGCGTCACAAGACCTATCGCCCGCAGACCGAGCCCGACGCGGCGGCGATCGAGGCGGCGGTGGCGATGCTCGCCGCGGCCGAGCGGCCGATCCTCTATACCGGCGGCGGTATCATCAATGCCGGCCCGCAGGCGAGCGCCGCGTTGCGCGAACTCCAGCGGCTGACCGGCGCGCCGGTCACCTCGACGCTGATGGGGCTCGGCGCCTATCCTGCGACCGGCCCCGCGTGGCTCGGGATGCTCGGGATGCACGGCACCTACGAAGCCAATATGGCGATGAACCAGGCCGATCTGATCCTGTGTCTGGGGGCGCGCTTCGACGATCGCGTCACCGGCCGGCTCGACGCGTTCGCGCCGCACGCCAGGAAGATTCATGTCGATATCGATCGCTCGTCGATCAACAAGAATGTCCGTGTCGACCTGCCCGTGATCGGCGATGCCGGGCGCGTGATCGAGGCGATGATCGCGCGCTGGACCGCGCAACGGCACAAGGCCGCCGATCAGACCGAATGGTGGTCGCGGATCGCGGGCTGGCGCGCGCGCAACTCGCTCGGCTTCCCGCCTTCCGATCACGAGATCATGCCCCAGCACGCGATCCGCCGGCTGTTCGAGGCGACGCGCGATCTCGATCCGATCGTCACCACCGAGGTCGGCCAGCATCAGATGTGGGCGGCGCAGCATTTCGGTTTCGAAGGGCCAAATCGCTGGCTGACCAGCGGCGGGCTCGGCACCATGGGCTATGGCCTGCCCGCGGCGATCGGCGCGCAGATCGGCAATCCCGGCCGACTGGTGATCGACATCGCCGGCGAGGCCTCCACGCTGATGAACATCCAGGAGATGTCGACCGCGGCGCAGTACCGGCTGCCGATCAAGGTCTTCATTCTCAACAACCAGTATATGGGCATGGTCCGCCAGTGGCAGGAACTGATCTACGCCAGCCGCTATGCCGAAAGCTATTCGGAGGCGCTGCCCGATTTCGTCAAGATGGCGGAGGCGTGGGGCTGGACCGGGCTGCGCATCGAGGAACGCGGCGCGCTCGACGACGGCATCGCGCAGATGCTGGCGATCGACGGCCCGGTGATGGTCGATTGCCGCGTTGCGCAGCTCGCCAACTGCTTCCCGATGATCCCGAGCGGGGCCGCGCACACCGACATGATCCTTCATGCCGAGGAGGTGGTCGGCGAGGCCAGCGAC
>CAZZZX010000638.1:0-2145 GCA_964658585.1 uncultured Novosphingobium sp. | reverse complement strand
GCGATCAGGTCCGCATCGCGCATGTCCTCGCCGCGCTGGAGGCGATCCGCCATCGCGCGCCATGCCGCCTCGGAACGCTGGAACCGTTCGCGGACATTGTCGAGCGCGGTCGCCTCCGCGTCGCGCGCGCATTCGGCGGCGCGGGCAAGATAGAAATCGGTGGTTACGGACATGCTCGTCTCCTGACAGGGCCGCGCCCGGGCGTATCGTTCAGTCGATCTGTTCGGCGATGATCCGGCGCAGCTCGCGGCGCGACAGCAGGCCGGCAGGCGCCTCCGGTCGCGGGGCGGCATGACGGATCGGAACGGAGATACGTTCGAAGGAAGGTGTGGATTGAAAGGTCATTGGTCCTTTTGCGGGGCGTTCCCGCACGATGATGTTGATGAGGTGCCGAGCGCACCGGGCGGGCACGCGGCCGATCCGGTATCGATCGAAAGCCGGGGCCGCCGCGGGACGGAATGGCGATGGCGTTGGTCGCCCGGACGATCCGAATCGCGGTGCGTCGCGCGGATCGGGTTCGGCGACCGGAAAGCGGGAGGAAGCGACGGCCCGAAGGCATCGTGGTCCGACACGAACGCCGTCAGCCTCACCGGTATAGTGACGTGATCCGCGCAAATCAACGCCCGCCGCTCCGGCTACGACGGCCCTTCACGATCGGGACAGCCCACGACCAGATCGATCGCGGGCGGTGAGCCGTGTCCGGCACTCATGCCTTGGCCGGTGAGTCCGCCGGATCGAGGTAGGTGACCGGAGCCCGCGCCGAACGCGGATCCGGACCGGGACGATGGCATCGCCTATGACGGACCCCGGATGTCGCGGCTTTGAGCGCGCGCGCGACCGCACGGAGGGCCACGCTCCGCCGCGCCTGCCTTTCTCAAGCGTTCTGTCGGACGCTTACGGCGAGGATGGTCTCGGCGCGGGTCAGAAACGGCCGAAATGCGTGGAGCGGGTGAAGGGAATCGAACCCTCGTCGTAAGCTTGGGAAGCTTCTGCTCTACCATTGAGCTACACCCGCGAAACAGCGACCTGGCGCTGCTCGAGCCCCTCGCGGACCGCCGGTTTGCAATTCCGGTCCGGATCCTCGGCGAGCGGCTCGCAACTGCCACGGCGTAAGCGCCGCCGTCAACGGGGATTCGGCTCCTCGATCACGCTCGGGATATCGGCCGCTGCCTGGCGGTCCGCTGGGGCATGTGCGCATGTTCGGGGACTGGGTTCTATCCGGGCCTGCTCGGGAGACGCGGCACGAGACAGCTCGGAGACCATGCGGAGACGCTCGGCGCCACGGACATGAACTCCGTCGACGCATCTGCTGCTTCGGGCGGCGGGCGATCCGGATGGACTGACCGAGGCTGTGCGCGCGCTGATCGAGGACCAAGACAACGCCCCAGTGTTCAGCGCGATCAGTCTTTGGGAAGTCGCGGCCAAGCAGATGCTCGACCGATCGGACTTCCAGGTCGACCCGCGGCTCCTGTGGCGCGGGCTGCTCGACAACAGCTATGGAGAACTGGGGCTATGGAGAGCTTGGGCTGAACAGCGAGCACGCCGTCTCGATGGATCGCCTGCCGGACCTGCACAAGGATCCCTTCGATCGCATCCTCGTGGCACAGGCTCTCGTCGAGGGCTGACCCTGGTCACCGGCGATGAAAAACTGAATGGCTATCCCGGCTCGATCCTCAAGGTCTGACCCCGCGGCCGTGCGGCTAGCTCTTGAGGCGCATGTCCAGATAGCCGTCGACCGAGCGCATCAGCTGGTCGGTCTCCTCGGCGAAGAAATGGTTCGCGCGCGGGATGGTGTCGTGGTGGATGGTGATGTGCTTCTGGGTGCGCAGCTTGTCGACGAGCTTCTGCGTCGCGCCGGGCGTCGCCACCTCGTCCGCGTCGCCCTGGATCAGGATGCCGGACGAGGGGCACGGTGCGAGGAAGCTGAAATCGTACATGCTGGCCGGCGGCGCGATCGAGATGAAGCCGCGCGCTTCGGGACGGCGCATCAGCAGCTGCATGCCGATCCACGCGCCGAAGCTGTAGCCGGCGATCCAGGTCTGCGTCGCTTCGGGATGGATCGACTGAACCCAGTCTAGTGCCGAGGCTGCATCGGACAGCTCGCCGATGCCGTTGTCGAACACGCCCTGCGACTTGCCGACGCCG
>CAZZZX010000637.1:0-2145 GCA_964658585.1 uncultured Novosphingobium sp. | reverse complement strand
CGACGAGTGCGCGAAGCCGTCGGACGGGATCAGCGTGCTGATCGTCGACATGAAGGCGGCGATCGGTAACGGGCTGACCATCCGTCCGATCCGCACGATGCTCAACCATGCCACCACCGAGCTGTTCTTCGACGATCTGCGCGTGCCCGTTGCCAATCTCGTCGGCGAGGAGGGCAGGGGCTTCCGCTACATCCTCGACGGGATGAATGCGGAACGCATTCTTATCGCGTCCGAATGCATCGGAGACGGCCGCTTCTTCATCGACCGGGCGGCCGCCTACGCCAAGGATCGCTCGGTCTTCGGCAGGCCGATCGGGCAGAACCAGGGCATCCAGTTCCCGATCGCGCGCGCCTTCGTCCAGCTCTCCGCCGCGGCCGAGATGGTCGACAAGGCGGCGCGGATGTTCGAGGCGGGCACGCCATGCGGCACCGAGGCGAACATGGCCAAGATGCTCGCGTCCGAGGCGAGCTGGTATGCCGCCGACATGGCCGTACAGACGCATGGCGGCTTCGGCTTCGCCGAAGAGTATGACATCGAGCGCAAGTTCCGCGAGACGCGGCTCTACCAGGTTGCGCCGATCTCGACCAACCTGATCCTCAGTCACGTCGCGACCCACGTACTCGGCCTGCCCAAGAGTTTCTGATGGGCGCACTGGACGGCATTCTCGTGGTGGCGCTGGAGCAGGCCGTGGCGGCACCGCTGTGTACGGTGCGTCTGGCCGAGGCGGGTGCGCGCGTGATCAAGATCGAGCGTCCGGAGGGCGATTTCGCGCGCGGCTACGATCATGTCGTCCATGGCGAGAGCGCCTATTTCGTCTGGCTCAATCGCGGCAAGCAGTCGATCGCGATGGATATCAAGGGCGATGGCGATGCCGCCATGCTGCATCGGATGCTCGCCCGGGCCGACGTGTTCATCCAGAACCTCGCGCCCGGTGCGGCGGCGCGGGCGGGGTTCGGATCGGCCGACCTGCGCGCCCGATATCCACGGCTGATCACGTGCGACATCTCGGGCTATGGCGAAGACGGGCCGGGTGCGGCGATGAAGGCCTATGACTTCCTCATTCAGTGTGAAGCAGGGCTCGCCTCGATCACCGGCGCGCCCGATGCGCCGGGACGCGTCGGCGTTTCGGTCGCCGACATCGGCTGCGGCATGAATGCGCATGCCGCGATCCTCCAGGCGCTCTACGAACGCGAGCGTACGGGCCGGGGACGGGGCATCGCAGTGTCGCTGTTCGACGGGCTGGCCGACTGGATGACGGTGCCGCTGCTCCACCAGGACTATGGCGGCCGCGCGCCGGCGCGTGCCGGCCTCAGCCATCCCTCGATCGCACCCTACGGCGCATTCGCGTGCGGCGACGGGCGCCAGGTGGTGATCGCCATCCAGAACGAGCGGGAGTGGCGGACCTTCTGCTCCGCGGTGCTCGGCCGGTCCGACCTTGCCGCCGACCCCCGATTCGATGGCAATGCAGCGCGATGTGCGAACCGTCCGGCGCTCGAAGCGGAAATCGACGCGGTCTTCGGCCGGCTTCCCGTCGATCAGGTGATCGCCCGGCTTGCGGCGGCGGGCACCGCCTACGCCTCGGTCAACGCGGTGGCCGACCTCTCCCGACACCCCCAGCTTCGCCGCATCGACGTGGCGAGCCCGAGCGGCCCGGTGGCGCTGCCGGCGCCACCGGTGCGCTGGGACGACGAGCCGCCGGGCGTGACCGCCGTGCCGGCGATCGATGCGGACGGCGTCGCGCTGCGCCGCGAGTTCGCGGCATGATCCTCGAACACGGTGGGGATGCCTTGGATTTCGGCCGGATGGGGATCAACGCGCGGCTGCTCGGCGCCGACCTCTCCGGCATTCCGCTACGGGTCGTCGCCGGCCCGGCTTAGGGTGCCCGCGATCCCGCCAGATCGACCAGCACGCTGTCCGACAGAGCGCGCCGCGCGAAGGGATGGCCGGGCGCGACCCGGATCATGTCGCCGGGGCCGACCATGCCGTGCTCGTCGCCCGAGCGGACCTCGAGCTGGCCGCTCACCACATAGAGCAGCCGCTCGGCCTCGGGCAGATGCTCGGGCAGCGCCTCGCCCTTGGGCAAGCGTTCCTCGATGAGCTGATACCCTGGGAACTGGAACATCCGCACCGCGAAGCGGGCGCCGG
>CAZZZX010000636.1:0-2152 GCA_964658585.1 uncultured Novosphingobium sp. | reverse complement strand
CGCGGCATCGCTCGAAGCGAACGGGTTGATGAGCGCATGATCCCGGTCAGCCTCGCCGGGCTCGAGGCGCAGCTGTGGGTGTTCATGATCGCGATGGTGCGGCCGGGCGCCGCGTTCCTCGCCGCGCCGGTGTTCGGCGCCGCCAACGTGCCGGTGCAGATCCGCATCATCCTCGCGCTCGCGGTCGGTATCCCGGCGATCGCGGCGACGTCGTTCGAGATGCCGGCGGATGGTTTCGCCACGGTCTCGGGTGCGCTGATGGTCGCGGGCGAGGTCGTCGCGGGGCTCGCGCTCGGCTTCGCGGTGCAGATGGGATACGCCGCCGCGATGATGGCGGGCGAGGTCGTCGGCAACGCGATGGGGCTCGGCTTCGCGCAGATGGTCGACCCGTCGAGCGAAGCCTCGTCGACCGCGCTCGGCACCTTCCTGTCGGTGCTCGCGACGTTCATGTTCCTCGCCATCGGCGGCCATCTGATGCTCGTCTCGATCGTGGTCGACAGCTACCGCTCGCTGCCGCCGGGCCATGCCTGGCTGGGACAGGGCGACATCCGCTCGATCGTCATGTTCGGCGGCGACATGATCGCGGCGGGGATGGCGATCGCGCTGCCGGTCGGCTTCGCGCTGGTGCTGGTGCAGATCGTGATGGCGATGCTGGCGCGCTCGGCCCCGGCGATGAACCTGTTTTCGGTCGGGATGCCCGCGACGATGCTGGCGGGCCTGCTGCTGCTCGCCATCGCCGCGCCCGCGATCGGCGAGGGGATCACCACCTCGATCGAGCGCGGGCTCGATCTGGCGCACGCTCTTGTCGATCCGGCGGCACCGGCGCCGCGAGGTCCGTAGCCGATGGCCGACGAGCCCGAAGGCGACAAGACCGAGGCGCCGACCCCCAAGCGCCGCAAGGATGCGGTCGAGAAGGGCGACGTGCTCCAGTCCAAGGAGCTCGGCACCGCGATGGTGGTGCTGTCGGGCGCGGCGTGGCTGGCGATCGGCGGGCCGATGATGGTCCGCATGTGTACCGACATGCTGCGCGGGTCGCTGCGCTTCGATCGATCGGCGGTGGTCGCGTTCGAGCCGCAACAGGCGCTGCTCGGCATGATGGGCAAGGTCGCGCCGCCGCTGCTCGTGCTGTTCGCGCTGACGCTGACCGCCGCGATCGGCACGCCCGCGGTGCTCGGCGCGCTCGGCTTCCGCTGGTCGGCGCTCGCCTTCAAGCCCGAGAAGCTCAACCCGCTGACCGGGATCAAGCGCATCTTCGGCACGCAGGGGCTGGTCGAGCTCGGCAAGGCGCTCGCCAAGATCGTAGTGCTCGGCGCGCTCGGCTGGTGGCTGATCTCGTCGCGGCTGACCGGGCTGACGACGATGGCGCGCGGCGACATCGCGTCCGCGATGACCGGGCTCGGCGAGAACTTCGTGTTCGCGGTGCTGGTGATGGCGCTCGGCCTGTTCGTGATCGCGGGCGCGGACGTGCCGACCCAGATGATCCGCCGTGCGACGCGGCTGCGCATGACCAAGCAGGAGGTCAAGGACGAGAACAAGCAGACCGAGGGTTCGCCCGAACTCAAGGGCGCGATCCGCCGGCGCCAGATGGAGACCGCGCGGCGGAGTTCGCGTCAGGCGGTCAAGGAGGCGAGCGTCGTGCTCGTCAACCCGACGCATTTCGCGGTCGCGCTCCGCTATCGGCCGGGCGAGGACGCGGCGCCGGTCGTCGTCGCGCGCGGGCGCGGCGCGACCGCGGACGCGATCCGCGCGCTCGCCGACGAGGCCGAAGTGCCGATGCTGCGCTACCCCGAGCTGACCCGCGCGCTCTACTTCACGACGCGCGCCGGCCACCTGATCCGCGAGGATCTGTACGTCGCGGTGGCGACGGTGCTGGCGTTCGTCTTCAACATCGAGCGCGCGATGCGCGAGGGCGTGCGCCAGCCCGAGGTGGTGGTGCCGGGCGAGGCGCGCTTCGACGAGAACGGGCGGGCGGTCTAGGAAGCAGGCCCTTCCCCTTCGGGGGGCGGGCCCTGGTTGCCCAGCCGTTCACCCGGCCCATTCAAGCGTCGCTCGGCATGGTCGTTCTCTGTCGCGGAGGTACGGCCGATGATGGTGACCGGGATAGGCGGCGGGATCGCGCTCGCGACGCACGAGCGGTCGCCGCGGCGGCGTC
>CAZZZX010000635.1:0-2152 GCA_964658585.1 uncultured Novosphingobium sp. | reverse complement strand
GGCATCGGCGTGCTGCCGCTGCTCGGCCTCGCGCTGGCGATCGGGGTCGGCGTGGCGAGCGTCGCGCCGCTCTGGCGCCGCAACCTGCGCCGCACGCCGCTGTTCACCTACGGAATGGTGCTGGCGCATCTCGGCGTCGCGGTGAGCATGGCGGGGATGGCGTGCGAGACCGCCTTCTCGAAGGAAACGCTGATCGCGGCACGGCCGGGCGAGACCGTGTATGTCGGCCCCTGGGCGATCCGCTTCGCGTCGATCGATCCGGTCGCTGGCCCGAACTGGACCGCGGTGCAGGCCACCCTGGTGGCGACGCGGGGCGCGACCGCGCTTACCCTCCAGCCGGCGCAGCGCACCTTCGACACCCCGCCGACCCAGACCAGCGAGAGCGCGATCGCCACCCGGCTCGACGGCCAGCTCTACACCGTGGTCGGCGAGGGCGTCGGCAACGGGCGCTGGCAGCTGCGGCTGTGGTGGAAGCCGTTCGTGACGTTCATCTGGGCGGGCGGCGGCATGATCGGGCTGGGCGGCGCGCTGTCGCTGCTCGGTCGCATCCGCCCGCGCCGCAAGCCGCGCACGCCGGCGCAGGGCTATCTGTGGACGTGACAGAATGACGCTCACCACCGTCCGCGTGCTGTTGTGGCTGCCGCTCGCAGTGTTCGTGCTGGTGCTCGCGCTGGTTGCGGGCGGGCTGATCCGGCCGCACGACAATACCATCGTCTCGCGGATGGTCGGCAAACCGATGCCGAGCTTCGCGCTGCCGCGGCTCGACGGCGGCGTGCTCGCCAACCCGGCGCTCGCCGACGGGCGGCCGCATCTCGTCAACCTGTTCGCGAGCTGGTGCGTGCCGTGCGCTGCCGAGGCGCCGCAGCTGATGGCGCTGAAATCCGCGGGCATCCCGATCGTCGGCGTCGCGATCCGCGACACGCCCGACGATCTGCGCACGTTCCTAGGCCGCTACGGCAATCCGTACGAGACGATCGCATCGGACGATGCCGCCGCCCTCCAGGTCGCGCTCGGCTCGTCGGGGGTGCCCGAGAGCTTCATCATCGACGGCAAGGGCAAGGTCGTCGCGCAGCATATCGGCGACATCCGTGCCGATCAGGTCGACGCGATGGCCGCCGCGGTGCGGTCGGCGCAATGAGGGTCGCGCTCAAACCCCTGCCGGGGACGGGGGCGCTTGGCGCGCTCCTCCTGCTCTTCGCCGTTCCCGCCGTCGCCGATCCGGTGATGCCGCCCGATCCGCTCGCCTATTCGCAGCTTCCCGACCCCCGGCAGGAGGCCGCGGCGGCGAACCTGATGCGGACGATCCGCTGCGTCGTCTGTCAGGGCCAGGCGATCGCGGACTCGGACGCCGATCTCGCCGGCGACATGCGCGCACTGGTCCGCCACCGCATCGCGGCGGGTGAAAAGCCCGAGGCGGTGCGCGCCTGGCTGGTCCAGCGTTACGGTTCCTGGGTGAGCTACCGCCCCCCGCTCGAGCCGGTGACCTGGCCGCTCTGGGCGGCGCCGGTGCTGCTCGTCGTCGCCGGCCTGTGGATCGCGCGCGCCACGCTGCGGCGGCGGCGGCGGGCATGACCGGCTGGTTCGTCTTCCTCGCGCTCGCACTGGTCGCATGGCTCGTCGCCTGGGCGGTGGGGCGTCTCGATCGCCCCGCGCTGATGCTGGTCGGCGCGGCCTTGTTCGCCGCCGCGGCGGGCTATGCCTGGCAGGGTTCGCCGGGGCTGGCGGGTGCGCCGCACAATGTCGGCGGTCACACCGTGCTCAAGGAGGACACGTTGTTCGCGACCGAGCGGATGCGGCTGCTCAGCCCCTATGGCGAGAGCGGCCAATGGCTGACCTTCGCCGACGGCCTCAACCGCGCCGGCGAGGACCAGGCCGCGGTGACCGCGCTCAAGGGCGCGATCGCCAGGTTCCCCAGGGATGTCTCGCTCCGGCTCGGCTATGCGCACGCGTTGCTGGTGCTCGCCGACTATAATCTGACCCCCGCGGTCCAGCTCGCCTATGCGCGGGCCCAGGCGATCGCTCCCAACGACCCCGCACCGCTGTATTTCGAGGGGCTGGCGCGGTTCGAGGCCAACGATCCGGGTGGCGCCGAGCAGAGCTGGCGCGCGCTGTATGCGCAGCTTCCCGGCGCCTCGCCGTGGCGCAAGATACT
>CAZZZX010000634.1:0-2152 GCA_964658585.1 uncultured Novosphingobium sp. | reverse complement strand
AGCCAGCGCCGCCACGGCCGCTCGGGCGTCAGCCGGACGGTGAGATCGGGGATCGCGGGCACCGGGTAGCCGTGGTAAAGCGCGGCGAGCGCGCGCACCGGACCGGGCCATACCGATCCGACCCGGAACGCGACCGGACCGACCTGCACCGAGACCGCGTGCATCAGACCCGCCGCGCCAGCCCCGTCGCGACCAGTTCCTCGAGCCGCGCGGTGAGCGCCGCGTCGTCGGCGTCCGCGATCTCGAACTGGTCGGCAAGCCGCGCGAGCAGACCGGCGACGTCGGCCGGCCCGGCGGCGAGCGCGTCGAGCAGTTCGGGGGCGGGGCTGGCGAGCAGATGGGTGGTGCCCGAGGGGCGATGGAACACCGCGGTCATCGCCGCGTCGAGCGGCTCGACCAGCCGTGCCGCCGGCGGATCGGCGGCATAGCGGATCGGCGCCGGGCGCTCGTCCCCGGCCAAGCTCAGCGCGGCGCCTGCAGCGAGGCGTAGCAGGTGAAGCCGCTGGTCCCGCGCTGGAGCCGCTGGATATACCTGATATAGGCCTGCCGCGCATCGGGATCGAGCCCGTTGGGGGTCAGGCCCTGCATCATCTTCCTGGCTTCCTCGCCGGTGATCGGCCGTGGCGCCGGCGGGAAGGCGCCCTGGGTGTTGGCGGCCACCAGCCTGCCCTGCGGATCGACATATTGCCCGGCATGGGGCGGATCCGGGATCGGGATCTTGCAGTTGAGCACCGAGCCCGCGGTCGAAGCCAGTGCCGGGCGGATCGTCACCACGCTAGACGCCGCGACCGCGCCGAGCATCAGCACCCCGCGGCGCGCAGGGCGTTGCACATCCAAGGAATTTGCCGGCGCCGGGACCGACGCATTATTGTCATCTTGTTCGGACATCACTTCCCCGCAATGCGCGCGCCGGCTACCTTAAACGTAAACATCGGCGGCCATAAGAGGATAATGGCGACGGTTCGACGCGGTCGGGTGCAAAGCGGGACAGTGCGGCATGAGCGGGTCTAGGCCGATCGTGGCGACGGGCGGGGCGTTGCTGCTCGCCGGGCTGGCGATCGTCGTCGCGATCCACGGCGGCGTCATCGCCGCGGCGGCCGGTGCGGTCTGCGGCGTCGGCGCGACACTGCTGGCCCTGGCGCTTCGGCCGGCCCGGCCCGTGGCGGCGCCCGACACCGCCGAAGCGGCCACGCAGATCGTTTCCGAAGACCTGCTCGACGCGGTCGACGACCCGCTGCTGCTGGTCGAGGGGCGGATGGTGGTGCGCGCCAACCCGGCGGCGCTCGCCGCGCTCGGCCCGCATGTCGTCGGCGAGGACGTGCGCCTCGCGATCCGCCACCCCGCCGCCGCCGAACTGCTCGCACGGGGCGCGCTCGACGAGCCGGGCTGCGTCGACATCGTCGGGCTGGGCGGCGGCGATCGCTACTGGACGCTGCGCGTCCAGCCGCTCGGCGTCGAACGCCGACTGATCCGTCTGACCGATCGCAGCGAGGGCCGCGCCGCCGAGCGGATGCGCACCGATTTCGTCGCCAATGCCAGCCACGAGCTGCGTACCCCGCTGGCCAGCCTGATCGGCTTCATCGAGACGCTGGAGGATGCCAACGGCCCTGCCGACGCATCGGTCCGGCTGCGCTTCCTCGCGATCATGGCGGGCGAGGCGCGGCGGATGCAGCGGCTGGTCGACGATCTCATGTCGCTGTCGCGGATCGAGGCGGATCGCCACCGTGCGCCGGCCGATGCGGTGGCGCTCGGACCGCTCACCCGCGAGGCGGCGGATGCGTTCGGCGTGGATCGGGCGCGGTTGCGGATCGCGGTCGCCGAAGCGGTGCCGCCGGTCGCCGGCGACCGCGGCCAATTGTCGCAGCTGATCCACAATCTCGTCGGCAACGCGCTCAAATATGGCGATCCCGCCAAGCCGGTGCGGATCTCGATCGCGGCGGCGCCGGGCGGCATGGTCCGGCTGCTCGTCGCCGACGAGGGCGAAGGCATCGCGCCCGAGCATCTGCCGCGCCTGACCGAACGCTTCTATCGCGCCGACCCCGGCCGTAGCCGCGCGGTCGGCGGCACCGGGCTCGGCCTCGCGATCGTCAAGCATATCGTCGAGCGCCATCGCGGCCGGCTCGAGATCGCCAGCACCCCGGGCGAGGGCACG
>CAZZZX010000633.1:0-2154 GCA_964658585.1 uncultured Novosphingobium sp. | reverse complement strand
GTCACCTGGTGGCACGCCGCGCTGCCCGCCTGGCTGGTGGCGGGTGCGGGCGGCTGGCTGGTCGCCTGGCACGGCTCGCTCCAGCACGAGACGATCCACGGCCATCCGACCGGGAACCGGACGATCGACGCGATGATCGGCGGGGTGCCGCTGTCGCTCTGGCTGCCCTATGCGAGCTATCGGCGGACGCACGTCGCGCATCACCGCACGCCTGCCGTCACCGATCCGTTCGAGGATCCCGAATCGCGCTACCTGCGCCACGGCGCCGCCCCGCTGGATCGTCTGAACCACGCGGTCGAGCGTGCGCAGTCGACGCTCGCCGGGCGGCTGCTGCTCGGCCCCGCCATCACCATCGTGCGGTTTCTCGCGCAACAGGTCGCGCTCGGGCGGCGACGGCCGTCGCTCGTGCTGGGCGACTGGCTGCCGCATCTCGCGGGCGTCGCGGCGATCCTTGCCTGGCTGTCGGTCTGCCGGATGAGCGTGGCGGAGTATCTGCTGCTCTTCGTCTATCCGGGAACGTCGCTGACGCTGCTGCGCTCGTTCGCCGAACATCGCGCCGCCGAGCGGCCCGGGCATCGCGTCGCGATCGTCGAGCGGGCGGGGCCGTTCGCGCTGCTGTTCCTCAACAACAATCTTCACGCCGCGCATCATCGCGCGCCCGGGCTCGCCTGGTATCGCCTGCCCGCCTTCCATCGCGACAACCGCGCCCGCTTGCTGCAAGACAATGGCGGCCTGCGCTACGACGGCTATCGCGATGTCGTGCGGCGTTTCGCGTTCCGCGCGCACGACGGCCTGATCCATCCCGATCATCGCGAGCGGACCGATGAGGCGGTCTCATAGGTGATATCAGACATACCCGTTCGATCGCCGGCGACCCGCCGCCTATTGGGAAGCGGACTACTCGCAAGGACCGGAACGATGGCGAACACGCGCACGCTCAAGCTCGGCTTCATCCTCCACGGCGTCGGCCGCACCTGGAACGACTGGCGCCACCCCGATCGCGATCCCGGCGCCAGCACCAGCCTGGCGCACTATCAGCAGCAGGCCGCGCTGGCGGAGCGCGGCAAGTTCGATTTCCTGTTCGTCGCGGACAGCCTGTCGATCACCGAGAAATCGAGCCCGCATTATCTCAATCGCTTCGAGCCGCTGACCATCCTCTCGGCGCTTGCCGCGACCACCGCGCACATCGGGCTCGTCGGCACGCTGACGGTGAGCTATTCGGAGCCGTTCAACGTCGCGCGGCAATTCGCCTCGCTCGATCATCTGAGCGGCGGCCGCGCCGGCTGGAACGTGGTCACCTCCTGGCTCGGCGACACCGCCGCCAATTTCAGCAGGACCGAGCATCCGCCCCACCATGTCCGCTATCGCATCGCCGCCGAATATCTCGATGTCGTGCAGGGCCTGTGGGACAGCTGGGAGGATGACGCGCATGTCGCCGACAAGGCGAGCGGCCGGTTCGTCGATCCCGACAAGCTCCACCGGCTCGATCACCAAGGCGAGTTCTTCCAGGTCCGCGGTCCGCTCAACATCAAGCGGTCGCGCCAGGGGCAGCCGGTGATCTTCCAGGCGGGGGCCTCCGAGGACGGCCGTGGCTTTGCCGCCAGGCGCGCCGAGGTGATCTTCACCCATGCCGAGACGCTGGAGGACGGCCAGGGCTATTATGCCGACGTCAAGGCGCGGGCGACGGGCTATGGCCGCGACGCGGAGCGGATCTACATCATGCCCGGCATCGCGCCGATCGTCGGCGATACCGATGCGGAGGCCGAGGCGATCTATCAGGAACTGGCCGCGCTCGAATCGCTGGAGACCGGCTTCGGCTTCCTCTCGCGCACCTTCAACGATCATGATTTCCGGCAATATGATCTCGATGCGCCTTTCCCCGACGTCGCGCATATCGGGCTGAACAGCCAGCAGAGCGCGTCGCTGCGCATCCTCAGACAGGTTGAACGCGAGCGGCTCACGCTCCGTCAGGTCGTCCAGCGGCTCGCCACGCCGCGCGGCGCCTTCGTCGGATCGCCCGAGCGCGTCGCCGACGCGATCCAGACCTGGTTCGAGCAGAAGGGCGCGGATGGCTTCGTGCTGTTCGAGCCGCTGCCGGGGCAGCTCGCCCGGTTCGTCGATCAGGTCGTCCCGCTGCTCCAGGCCCGCGGCCTC
>CAZZZX010000632.1:0-2159 GCA_964658585.1 uncultured Novosphingobium sp. | reverse complement strand
CCTTGGCCTTGCCGAGCCCCGGCATCATCGCGGCGAGCGCGCCCAGCCCACCCATCTTGCGCATGTTGGCAAGCTGGCTGCGCAGATCGTTGAGATCGAACTGGCCCTTGGCGAGGCGCTCGGCGAGCTTGTCGGCATCCTCCTGCTTGATCGTCTCGGCGGCGCGCTCGACCAGCGACACGACATCGCCCATGCCGAGGATGCGGCCGGCGACGCGCCCCGGCTGGAACAGCTCGATGCCGTCGAGCTTCTCGCCGGTGCCGACGAACTTGATCGGCTTGCCGGTCACCGCACGCATCGACAGCGCCGCGCCGCCGCGCGCGTCGCCGTCCATCCGGGTCAGCACGACGCCGGTCAGCGGCACCTGATCGGAGAAGCTGGTCGCGACGTTGACCGCGTCCTGCCCGGTCAGCGCATCGACGACGAGCAGGATCTCGGTCGGCCGCGCCACGTCGGCGACCGCCTTCATCTCGTCCATCAGCGCCTGGTCGACATGCAGCCGGCCCGCAGTGTCGAGCATCAGCACGTCGAAGCCCTGGAGCTTGGCGGCATTGAGCGCACGCCGCGCGATGTCGACCGGCTGCTGGCCCGCGACGATCGGCAGCGTCTGCACCTCGGCCTGCACGCCGAGCACCGCAAGCTGTTCCTGCGCGGCGGGGCGATTGACGTCGAGCGACGCCATCAGCACCTTCTTGGCGCCCTTCATGCGCAGGCGGCGCGCGATCTTGGCGGTGGTGGTGGTCTTGCCCGAGCCCTGCAGGCCGACCATCATCACGATCGCGGGGGGCACCACGTCGAGTGCCAGGTCGGACGCCTCGGCGCCGAGCATCTCGGTCAGCGCGTCCGAGACGATCTTGACGACCTGCTGGCCCGGCGTGATCGACTTGAGCACCGACTGGCCGATCGCCTGCTCGGTCACCTTGTCGACGAAGCTGCGCACCACCGGCAGCGCGACGTCCGCCTCGAGCAGCGCGATCCGCACCTCGCGCATCGCCTCGCGCACGTCGCTCTCGCCGAGCGCACCGCGACCGCGCAGCCGGTCGAAGACCCCGCCCAGCCTTTCGCTCAGACTCTCGAACATACGGCTTGCCTCCTGCCCGGCGGGGATGCGATCCGGCCCAACGCACAAAGCGCCGGCGGGCGAAACTCGCCGGCCGGCGGGCACGCGACGCAAGGGCCGGGTGCGGGAGCCATCACGATCCTGACGGAACGATCGCGGCGGCGCCTAGCGCATGGGCGCGCGCGATGCAAGGATGCAAGACGGTTGCGGTCCGGAGGGCCATGATCCGTGGCGGCCCGATCGATGCCGAGCGACTTCGCCGCACAGGCCGCCGACTTCCGGACGGCGGCGGCCGAACTGCGCGCGGCGCTCGCGGCAGATCGCCGAGAGATTGTCTGAGTAAGCGCGGAAGCGCGCTTTCCAGGAGCGGTTCCCGCCCGCGCCCATCGCCGTCTTGTGCCCGCCGCGTCGCCGCGGTAGAGCGCGCGCCTCTCCCGCAGAACTGGTCTCCGTCATGCCGGACATCGCCGCACGGCGGTCCGAATCCGCCTTTCTCCGGTTCGGCAAGAAGCTCCGCCCCACGCTCAACCGCTGGATCGAGCGGACCTCGCTGATCCCGATCACGCCGCTCCTCGATCCCGCGACGCTGCCCTGGACCGCGCGGCTCGCCGCCGAATGGCGGACGATCCAGGCCGAATGCGACGCATTGCTGGCGACGCGCGACGCGATCCCGCCGCTCGGCCGGATCGCCGCCTATCACCGCCGCATCGCGCCCGACGACAAGTGGCGCAGCTTCTTCTTCGAGGCGCACGGCTACGAGGTCGTCGCCAACCGCGCGCGCTGCCCCGCCACCGCCGCGCTGCTCGACACCATCCCCGATCTGGTCACCGCCTTCTATTCGGTGATGGACGCGGGCACGCACGTCCCGCGGCACAAGGGGTTCAGCAAGGGGCTGCTCAATATCCATCTCGGCCTGCGCGTCCCCGCCGGGATCGAGGCGTGCCGGATCCGCGTCGCCGATCAGGAGCGCGGCTGGGCGGAGGGCGAGATCCTGATGTTCGACGAGAGCTTCCATCACGAGGTGTGGAACGACACCGATCGGCCGCGCGCGATCCTGTTCATCCAGGTAATGCGCCCGATGCGCTGGCGCGGCCGGGCT
>CAZZZX010000631.1:0-2177 GCA_964658585.1 uncultured Novosphingobium sp. | reverse complement strand
GACGCGATCCGGCATTATCGCTGGCACGTCGCGCTCGGCCTGGTGATGGCGGCGGGTGCGATCGCCGGCTGGCAGGCGATGGTCTGGATGGCGCCGATCTTCGCCGGCCTGCTCGCCTCGCCGTTCCTCGCCGCCTGGACCTCGCGCGTCTCGCTGGGCCAGGCGGCGCGGCGGCGCCGGCTGTTCATGATCCCCGAGGAGCGCCGCCCGAGCCCGCTGATCGTCGACGCGCGCCCCGGCGACGCCGAGCGCAGCGAACCGCCGCGGATCGATGGCGGCCCGTGGGGCGCGCAGGCGCGGCCGGCGCTGAACTAGGCTGGTCCGGCATCCGGAGGCAGATGCGGATCGCCTATCCCTTGGTGACGACCGGCACGAACATATAGCCTTCGTTGCGCACCGTGCGGATCAGCTCGCCGCCGCCCGAATGCCCGGCGAGCTTGCGGCGCAGGCGGCTGACCTGGACGTCGATCGCGCGATCGTAGAGCTCGCTCTCCTGCCCGCTCGCGAAATCGAGCAGCTGGTCGCGCGACAGGACGCGTCGGGGATGCTCGACAAAGGCGCGCATCAGCCGGAACTCGCTGTCCGACAGCGCGACCAGAGCGCCGTCGGGATCGGCGAGCGTCCGCCCGATCAGGTCGATCGCCCAGCCGGCGAAGCGCGACAAACCCTCGCGCGGCGCGATCGGCGAGATCGTCGCGGACACCTCCTCCACATCCTCGCGCTTCTCGCGTCGGCGCAGCACGGTGCGGATGCGTGCCAGCAGCTCGCGCGGGTTGCACGGCTTGGCGAGATAGTCCTCGGCGCCCATCTCGAGCCCGACGATGCGATCGATGTCGGTGCCGACCGCGGACAGCATGATGACCGGCGGCGCATCGCCACGCTGGAGATGGCGCAGCGCGGTGAGCCCGTCCTCGCCGGGCATCATCACGTCGAGCACGATCAGATCGTAGCGCTGACGCTTCATCGCCTCGCGCATCTCGGCGGGACTGGCGGCGGCGTCGGTACGGAAGCCGTGCTTGTCGAGGAACGACGCGATCAGAGTACGGATACCGGCATCGTCATCGACGATCAGGATGCGGGTGGCGAGGTCCATGTGGAGCAGGATGGCGTTCATGGGGGCCGAATGCCAGCCGATCTTTGCGGAAAGATCGCAGCATCCACGCGGGCGCGTCATCCCGCGACACGCCGCGCAATCTCCCGACATATGCCGGCAAGGCGGACACGCGACGAGAGTTCCACGAGTTCGCGGTCCTCACCCCGCCGCGAAGCCGGCGTCGGTGTCCACCGCCGGCGCCGGCGACACCCGCGGAGCGGCATGACGATGGGCCTGGGCGAACGACGACGCGTGACGCGCACGCCGCTGCCATGGCATCGTGACGCATGATGAACCCGTTCGCCCGCCGCCAGGCGCTCGCCGAGCCGCCGATCGTGCTGCAGATCCTGGTGCTGCTGCTCGGCGGCCTGGTGGTCGCGCAGCTCGTCACGCTGCTGCTGACGCTCGTGCTGCCCCCCGCGCCGCCGGTCCAGCACAGCCTGAGCGACATCGTCGCGGCGCTGCGCGGCGAGCCCGACCGCGTGCGGCTGGCGCGCACCGTCCAGAGCGGGCCGCCGCGGATCG
This sequence comes from uncultured Novosphingobium sp., assembly GCA_964658585.1. Lineage (GTDB taxonomy): Bacteria > Pseudomonadota > Alphaproteobacteria > Sphingomonadales > Sphingomonadaceae > Solisphingomonas. Next base: position 559 of record CAZZZX010000631.1, on the reverse strand, counting down.
ACGGCCCGGGCTGGTTCACCTCGGACGCATCGCGCCATGCGCTGGCCGGGCTGCTCGGCGCCGCAGACGACGATGTCAGGCTCGCCTTCTACGCGCCGCTGCCCTTTGCCGGGATCACCGCGCCGCCGTCGCAGCAGCCGCCGCTGCCGCTGCATCGCATCGCCTGGGCACCCGCGATCGAGCCACTGCGCGGCAACGTCGCGCGGCTGATCCCCGCCGACCTGATCCTGCCGCCCCGCCTGATCCTCATCGACGAGCCCGGCGGCGGTCCGGGCGGCGGGGGGATGGCGGGCGGCGGGTTTCCCGGCGGCGGTTTCGGGAGCGGCGGCGCGGGTGGACGCGACGCTTTCCCGGGCGCGATGCGCCCCGGCGGCCAGCGCGGCGCGGGCGGCGGCCTGGGCCGCGGCACCGGCGCCGGCGACGCGTCGCGTCGCGATCCGGTTCGGTCCGGGGGCGCCGCCTCGCCCGGCGATCTCGATCGCCAGCCGATCGCGCCCGATCGTGGCGGCGGCGAGGATCGCGGCGGCGCGTCGACACCGGCATCGGGGCCGGTGGGCGG
>CAZZZX010000630.1:0-2185 GCA_964658585.1 uncultured Novosphingobium sp. | reverse complement strand
GACTATCGCGGCAAGAGCGGCAAGCCGCAGCATGTCGAGATCGCGGACCGTCGCCTCGCCCGCGTCGTCAGGCGTTGCCAGGATCTCCCCGGCCAGCACTTGTTCCAATATGTCGACGCCGACGGCGCGCGCCACGCGGTCACCTCGTCCGACGTCAACGACTATATCCGCGCGGCGACCGGGGCCGACTTCACCGCCAAGAATTTCCGGACCTTCGCCGCCTCGGTGATCGCCTACCGCGCGATCGTCGAGGCCGGGCCGGCGGGCATCGCGCTCAAGGCGATGCTCGCCCCGGTCGCCGAGGCGCTGGGCAACACGCCCGCGATCAGCCGCAAGTCCTACGTCCACCCGGCGCTGCTCGCGCTCGCCAAGTCCGGCGGCCTCAAGGGCGAGCCGCCGGTCCGGTTGCCGCGCGCGACGCGCTGGCTGGATCCCGCCGAGCGCGGCCTGATCGCCTTTCTGGATGCGCTCGACACCGCCGCGCACGCCCGAGCCGCCTGAGGCCGCTGCCCGCCCCCCTGCACGCGCAAGGGAACGATCGTGCGCCAAAACCACTTGGTCGGCATATAATTTCTATAAAGCGTCGATCATGGCCATGTCGCACATCACCGCCCCCGCCGCGCCGGCGCATCCCGTCCATCCTGCGATGGCGGCGTCGCACGCCGGCCAGCAGGCGGTCGCGATGATCGACGAGACGATCGACTGGGTCGGCGACAACCTGTTCCGGATCGCGGTGGCGGGCGGGCTCGGCGTGCTGCTCGTCCTCGTGCTGCTCGCACTGCGCAAGTTCGGCGAGCGGCTGGCGGGCGAGCACGACGCGATCGTGACGCTGCACTCGATCATCGGTCGCGTCGCGCATCGCACCGGCACCTGGTTCCTCGTCCTGCTCGCGATCCGCGTCGTCGCGCAGTTCGCGGACACGCCGCCCGCGCTCGACAAGGCGGTCGGCTTCTTCTTCACGATCGGCGTCACCTTCCAGGTCGCGGTGTGGCTGCGCGAGATCATCCTCGGCTTCGTCGAATATCGCGCGGGGCTTTCCGACCACGATCATTCGGCGCTCGGCTCCGCGCTCGGCATCATCCGGCTGCTCGTCACGCTGACGCTGTTCAGCCTCGCGACGGTGCTGGTGCTCGACAATCTCGGCGTCAACGTGACCGGGCTGATCGCCGGGCTCGGCATCGGCGGCATCGCGATCGGTCTCGCCGCGCAGGGCATCTTCAAGGACCTGTTCGCCGCGCTGGCGATCATCTTCGACCGGCCGTTCCGCAAGGGCGACACGGTCAAGTGGAACGGCGTGTCCGGCACCGTCGAGGCGATCGGGCTCAAGACGACGCGCATCCGCGCGACCACCGGCGAACAGGTGATCGTCGGCAACGCCAACCTGCTCGAGAAGGAGATGTTCAACCTCGCGCGGCTCGAGCGGCGACGCATGATCCTCGCGATCGGCGTGGTCTACAACGTGCCCGAGGATATCGCCGATCGCATCCCCGATCTGCTCCGCGAGATCACGCAGACCGTGGCCAAGTGCAAGGTGGTGCGCGTCGGCATGATCGGCTTCGGCGATTCCAGCCTCGATTTCGAGCTGCAGTTCGACGTTCTTTCAAAGGTCTACGACGAGGTATTCGAGGCGCGCAGCAAGGTCTGTCTGGCGATCCTGCGGCGCTTCAACGCACTCGGCATCGAATTCGCCTTCCCAACCCGGGTGACGATGACCGCCGGCCCCGACGGCAAGGCGATGATGCCCTATCCCGACGTGCAACTGCTCGCGCATCCCCATGGCGACCACGCCGATGCGGAGACCGCGCAGGAGGCGGCGCCATAGCGCCCGGACCGCGCGCGCTCAGTCGAACAGCGAGGATACCGAGCTTTCGTCCGCGATCCGCTTGATCGCCTCGGCGAGCAGCGGCGCGATGGTGAGCAGCCGGATCTTGCCCGCGTCGGCGACGATCGGCGGCGCCATGATCGAATCGGTGACGACGAGCTCGCGCAGCACCGATCCCTCGACCCGCGCGACCGCGCCGCCCGACAGCACGCCGTGGCTGACATAGGCGACGACGTCCTCGGCACCCGCCTCGCGCAGCGCCGCGGCGGCATTGCACAGCGTACCCGCCGAATCGACGAGGTCGTCGACCAGGATGCAGAAGCGGCCGGCGACGTCGCCGATGATGTTCATCACCTCGCTCTC
>CAZZZX010000629.1:0-2186 GCA_964658585.1 uncultured Novosphingobium sp. | reverse complement strand
AATCGGTCACGGCGGGACTCCGCATCTGAGGTAGTCCCACGTGTCGCAGCAGAAGGTTAAGCGTCCGTTGACCACGCACCGTCGCGTCGATGCCGCGAAGCCCTTGTCGTGGCGCCGCATCTCGACCAAAGCGGCGCGGCATGTCGATCCTTTCGTCTCCCGGCCGACGCTCCCGGCGGGTCCTGCTCGCCGCAGTGCTGGCCTCTGCGGCACCCGCCGCCGCGCAATACGCCACCGGCGCGATCGTCCAGCCGCTGCCGGGTGCGGACGATCCGGCCGAGAAGCTCGCCGCGGCGCTGCGCACGCTGGCGGTCTCGCCGCGCGACCTTTCTGCGCTGATCGAGGCGGGGCGCGATGCGCTGACGCTCGGCGATCCCAATGCCGCGGTCGGCTTCTTCGGCCGCGCGAGCGAGGTGTCGCCGCGCGACGGTCGGGTCAGGGCGGGGCTCGGCGCGGCGCTGGTCCAGCTCGAGAAGCCGCGTGAGGCGCTGCGCTATTTTCAGGAGGCGAGCGCGCTCGGCGTCCGCGACGCCGATCTCGCCGAGGATCGCGGACTGGCCTATGATCTGGTCGGCGATCCCGCGCACGCGCAGGCCGATTATCGCACTGTGCTCGCCGCGCATCCCGACGACGATGCGGCACGGCGACGACTGGCGCTGTCGCAGGGCATCTCGGGCGACCGCGCGGGTGCGATCGCGACGCTCGATCCGCTGATCCGCAAGCGCGACATCGCGGCGTGGCGCGCGCAGACCTTCGTGCTGGCGATGACCGGAGATGCCGGCGGTGCCAACGAGATCACCCGCATCATGCTGCCCAGCCAGCAGGCGATGCTCCAGCCCTTTCTCGAGCGGCTGGCGACGCTGTCCCCCGCCGACAAGGCGCGCGCCGTGCATTTCGGCGAGATGCCCGCCGCCGGGCGCAGCTATAGCGACACCCAGCTCGCCTCGATCGGGACGCCGCCCACCTATGCGCCGGCACCGATGGCGACGCGCCCGTCGCCGGTGCGGACGCCTGCCCCGGTCGCGGTCGCCCCGATGCGGACGGCCGCGCCGTCGATCCCCGCGACGGTGCGGGTGAGCCCGGTACCGGCGACACGCGTTGCCGCCTCGCCGAGCACCGGCACGCCGCTCGCCGCGCTGGCATCCGCCACGCCTGCGGCGACCGGCCGCGAGCGGTTCGTCTCGGCGGACGGAACGCCGATGCGCCGTATCGAGCATTCCGCGCAGGAGATCTTCTCGCTCGGCCTGCCGCGCTACGAATATGTGCCGGTGACCGATGCCGCGCCACCGCGAGCGGAGCGGACAGCGGCGGCGCCGTCGTCCGTGGTCGCTACGGCGCCCGTAGCGTCGCCGATCCGCGCCGCGGCGACGATGCCGGCGACGAACGGAGCGGGTGTCACGCCATCGCCGGCACCGGTCGCCGCGCTGATATCCGCGCCCGCCCCGATCGCGCCCGCGGTCGCATCGCCACAGGTCGCTGCCCCGACGACCGTGGCCGCGGCTTCGCCCCCCGCATCGAGTGCCGCCTCGCCCGGGATCGCTCCGGCGATCTCGGGGCCGCCTGCGCCCACCGCGACTGCGATAGCGGTATCACCGGGTATCACGCCGTCGCCCCCGCCCGTAACCGCGATCGTCGCGACGATGCCGGTGGGGGCGAGCGGGGCGGAGGGGCATTTCGACGTGCCGCACGAGATCGCCGATCGCCGCGCGGTGCCGCGTGCCGCTCAGCCGACCGCGCGTCCGCCGGAGACCGTCGTCGAGCACCCGGCCCGTGCCCCCGCCGTGACGCCGCCGGACCGCGATGCCGCCAACCCGACTGTGCAGACCGCGCGACGCGCCCGCACCGGCGGCGCGACCGAACTCGCCGCGGCGGATCGTCCGGTCCGCTCGGGCCATCGTCGCGCGGTGACCGAAGACTCCGCGCCCGCCGAGGATGCCGCACTGCCGTCGCGACACGCACGGCACGAGCGCGAAGCCGACAAAGGCGCCCCGGCCGACGGAGACACGGCTCCCGGCCGCAAGGACAGGCACGACGCGGCCAGAGCGTCGAAGGGCGACACCAACGACGGCTCCTCCGCCGACCACAAGGACCGTCACGGCGACCATGCCCGTACCGCCGCGCAAGACGACGACGACGCCCGCGCCTCGGCAAAGACGCACGGCAAGGACAAGTCGGGCAAGGACAAG
>CAZZZX010000628.1:0-2191 GCA_964658585.1 uncultured Novosphingobium sp. | reverse complement strand
GGTAACTCCTATGTATACTTAGTTGGCAAGCAGCGTCAGACGGGATACTAAAATATCCATGCAGGTGATCGAGACCCTGGAATTTTCGGATTGGCTCGCCGGCTTGCGTGATGTCGTGGCTCGCCGCGCGATCGTGACACGCCTTGCCGCCACCGATCATTCCGGTGACGCTGAACCTGTTGGCGACGGCGTATCGGAAATCCGCTTTCACATGGGCCCGGGCTACCGGGTGTATTACACGCGTGCGATGGCGCCGTGATCTTGTGCGGCGGCGTTAAGGGGTCGCAGGATGGGGACATCGCCAAAGCCAAGTCGTTGGCGGCAGAATTTGAATAACGGAGGAAGGGAAATGGCTATCGAAACCCGTGAGTTCTATCCCGCGCGCTACCTCAACAGCCGCGAGGACGAAGCTGATCTTCTCAATGATGCGGTCACCGATGGCGATCCGCGCTACATCGCGTCCGCGCTCGGCGCCGTGGCTCGTGCGCATGGCGGCATCAGCGAGCTTGCGCGTGCAACCGGTCTACACCGGCAAACACTGCAAAAGGCTCTAAGTGAACGAGGGAATCCAACCCTGGATACCGTTCTAAAAGTACTGTCAGCGCTCGGCCTTCAAATGGCTATTGAGCGACGCAAGTCAGAGATGGTATAGGGGACGTCCGCAAATTAGAACAGGTAGAACCGCTCGCCCGGCGAACGAGCCATACCGCCTCACGTTGACCCTTAACAGGCCGTTGACGAAGTCGGCGGCCCCTGATTCAACCAAGAGTGCGTTCGAGGTTGAGTGAGATAGCGACGATGGCGATGAAGCGGGACGGTGAGGCTCAGCCGGATCTGATTGTCTCGTGGGCAGACGTACCGAGGTCTCCTGGCCATGCGTTTTATGACAAGCTTCAGAAGTTACTGGTTAGTGCGAGGTTCGACCGTTTCGTGGAGGAGTGCTGCGAGGCATACTATGCGCCGCGGATGGGTGCGCCATCTGTGCCGCCGGGCCGATACTTTCGGATGCTGCTGATCGGCTATTTCGAGGGCATTCACAGCGAGCGCGGGATTGTCTGGCGCTGCTCGGATTCGCTGTCGCTGCGGGAGTTCTTGCGGCTGACGAACCGCGAGAAGGTGCCAGATCATAGTTGGATGTCGAAGACCCGCAGCCGCTTGCCGCACGAGGTTCATGACAAGATTTTTGGCTGGGTTCTGGCTCTTGTTGCCGGGCATGACCTGGTGAAGGCCGAGCGGCTCGGCGTCGACGGATCGACCATGGAGGCCAATGCGGCGCTTCGCACGATCGTTCGTCGCGACGATGGCGAGACCTACCGCGAGATGCTGACGCGACTGGCCAGGGAAAGCGGCATTGCCACTCCGACCGCCGACGATCTCGTCCGGCTCGACCGCAAGCGCAAAGGCAAGAAGCTTTCGAACACGGATTGGGAAAGTCCGACGGATCCGGATGCGAAGGTCAGCCGGATGAAGAACGGGTCGACCCGGCTGGGCTACAAGCCCGAGCATGCGGTCGACCTCGATACGGGCGTGATCGTCGCGGCGCCGATCCATCCGGCTGATCAGGGCGATACCAACACGCTCGATCCTACTCTCAAAGCCGCGGTGCAGAACCTTGCCAGCATCGGCCTGGCGCCGACATCGGCGGATCCCTGCGATCTTGTGGCCGATAAAGGTTATCACTCACGCAGCGTTCTCAAGCAGCTCGAGGGCGATGTCTGGAAGAGCCGCATATCCGAGCCCAAGCCGGCCAATGGCGTGCTACGCTGGCATGGCGACAGGGCCGCGCAGAAAGCGGTCTACGCCAATCGGTCACGCCTGAAATCCGTGGTCGGGCGCAAAGCTATGCGAAAGCGCGGCGAAATGGTCGAACGCAGTTTCGCCCACGTCCTCGACCGCGGTGGTATGCGCCGCGCATGGCTGCGCGGTCGCGAAAACCTGCAAAAGCGCTATCTCATCCACGTCGCCGGCTTCAATCTCGGCATCCTGATGCGGGCCCTGTTCGGATGCGGCACCCCAAGGGAGGCCGCGAACGCCGCTCAGGCTGTTTTGTTCGTCATCCAGACTGAAAACGTTCTGCTTTTCGCGTTTGTCGCGCGCGTTGGTTGCGAAACGGGCGGGTTACTCATCGCCATCCCAACAGAAGTCAGTTGAACCACGCTACGCAAAAACCGACTTCGTCATCGGCCTGTTA
>CAZZZX010000627.1:0-2197 GCA_964658585.1 uncultured Novosphingobium sp. | reverse complement strand
TTGTAATAGGGCAGCACGACCAGCGCCGCCGCCGCCCCCGCCGCCTGCGCGCGCTTCATGTGCGACAGCGCGACGGCGGTGTCGTTCGAGCCGCAGCCGGCGATCACCGGCACGCGCCCCGCCGCCGCCTCGATGCACACCGCGACGACGCGGTCGTGCTCGGCGATCGACATGGTCGCCGATTCGCCGGTGGTGCCGCACGGCACCAGCCCGCTCGAGCCCTCCGCGATCTGCCAGCCGACATGCGCGCGGAACGCGGCTTCGTCGAACGCGCCGTCGCGAAACGGCGTCACCAGGGCGGGAATCGATCCCGAGAACATCCGAACTCTCCTTCCCCCGGCGGCCGGCATACGGCATGATGAGCGCATGACCCGGGGGCCGCCACGATCGAGGCCAAATAGGGAGCGGCTTGGCATCCTGTCCAGCTTGCTGCATCGCCGCGTGATGCTTCCGATCCCAGCCCTGCTGCTCGCCGCCGCGGCGGGCGTCGCCTCGCTCTCTCCGCAACAGGTGGGCTGGTACCGCACCCAGCTCGGTCTCGCCGGCTATTCCGACGCGAGCGCGGGCGTGACCACCGATCCGGTCGCCGATGCGCTGGTCCAGTGGCGCCGGCTCGGCCAGTCGGACGGGTTGCTGTTCCAGGACTATGCCAATTTCCTCGTCGCGCATCCCGGCTGGCCCGGCGAGGCGCGCATGCGCAAGGCGGCGGAAGCCGCGATCCAGGCCGATACGAGCCCGCCCGACGCGGTGATCGCCTTCCTCACCCGCTTCCCGCCGCAGACCGGCACCGCGCAGCTCCGCCTCGCCGAGGCGCTCTATGCGCGTGGCCGCGCGCCCGAGGCGCAGGCCGCGGCGCGGCTGGCGTGGATCAAGGGCGGGATGACCACCACCGACGAGATGCGGCTGCTCGGCCGTTGGCAGGCGACGCTGACCCAGGCCGATCAGGATCAGCGGATGGAGAGCCTGCTCTGGTCGCGCGCGGTGGTCGCCGCGCAGCGCCAGCTGCAACTGGTCAGCCCCGCGCGTCAGCCGCTGTATGCGGCGCGGCTGGCTTATCAGCTCCGCACGCCGGGTGCCGACCAGCAGGGCGCCGCGCTCGGGGCAGCGGCGGCGAACGATGCCGGCTTCCTGATCGACCGGGCCGAGTGGCGGCGCGCGACGATGCAGGAGCCGACCGCGCGCTTCGAGCTCGCGCAGCCGCACACGCTCGACGCGCCGCCCTATGATCCGCAGCGCTACATGGACACGCTGCTGACCTTCGCGCGCTCGACCGCGGCGGACCACAACTGGGCGCAGGCCTATGCGATCGCGGCGCAGGCGACAATGGCCTATGCGGCCGGCACCGATCTGCGCGCGCTGCCCTTCCCGCAGCGCGATTCCTATACCAGTCTGGTCTGGCTGGCGGGATCGACCGCGCTCGACCAGCTCCGCCGCCCCGCCGACGCGCAGCGGCTGTTCGCGAGCTATGCCGCCGCCTCGCGCAGCCCGTCGTCGCGCGCCAAGGGCTTCTACTGGGCGGGACGCGCCGCACTGGCGGCGGGCGACGCGGCCGGTGCGCAGGGCTATTTCACCGACGCGACCGCCTTCCCCGACCAGTATTACGGCCAGCTTTCCAGCGATCGGCTCGGCCGCGCGCTGCCCGCACCGGCGCTCGCCGATGCCTCGCAGGTCTCGATCACCGATCGCGCGGCGTTCGACGGCAGCGATCTGGTGCGCGCCGCACGCATCCTCGGCCAGCTCGGCGACTGGACCGACCAGACCGTATTCCTGCGCGCGATCGCCGCGCAGGGCGAGGTGACCGACGCCACCCACCCGCTCGCCGCCGAGCTGGCGCGCGAGCTCGGCCGCCCCGATCTCGGCGTGATGGCGGAGCGCGCGGCGCGGCCGACCGCGGCGAGCGACTATGTCCGCTCGGGTTTCCCGACCGTGCCCGTCGCCGGCGACATCGCCAATTCGTGGAGCTTCATCCACGGCATCTCGCGCCAGGAGAGCCAGTTCGATCGCAACGCGGTGTCGGGCGCGGGCGCGCGCGGCATCATGCAGCTCATGCCCGGCACCGCGCGCGAGCAGGCGGGCCAGCTCGGCCTGCCCTACGACTATTCGCGGCTGACCGGCGATCCCGGCTACAACATGCAGCTCGGCGCCGCCTATTTCGGGCGGATCATGGACGAGTTCGGCGGCAATTACGTGCTTGCCA
>CAZZZX010000626.1:0-2200 GCA_964658585.1 uncultured Novosphingobium sp. | reverse complement strand
CTCCACCTTGACGAACGGCGCGTCGGCGAGCCTGGCCAGCCGCCGGCTGATCTCGGTCTTGCCGCAGCCGGTCGGCCCGATCATCAGGATGTTCTTGGGGCTGACCTCGTCGCGCAGGTCGGCGTCGAGCTGCTGACGCCGCCAGCGGTTGCGCAGCGCGACGGCGACCGCGCGCTTGGCGTCGGTCTGCCCGATGATGTGCTCGTCGAGCGCCTTGACGATGGCCTTGGGGGTGAGCGCGTCGGTCATGGCTGATCCTGGTCGGTGGTGGTGCCATGCGGCCGGAACGGCTTGCGGCAGACATAGACATCCTGGAACGATTCGCCGAGTTTGCCGCCCATCCAGGTGCCGTATTCGGACTTGGTCAGCACCAGCCCGGCCTCGGCCACCATCGCCTCGATCAGGTCGCGATCATAGGCGATGAATGCGAGCGGGTCCGCCGGATTGCCGATCAGCACACGCCCGCCTTCGAGATATTCGTGCTGCTCGACGGGAAAGTCGGTCGATCGGTCGGCGATCCGCTGGCGCGCGAAGTCGGTGAGCGTGAAGGCGGTGAACAGAAACTCGCCGCGCGTGCCGAGCAGCGAGCCGACGAAGCGCAGCGCCGCGACGAAATCCGCCGCGTACAGATGCGTGAAGACGGAAAAGGCGTAGGCGTGCGTGAAGCGCGTGCCGTATTGGGCGGTCAGGGCGTCGAGGCTGCGCGCCGGGATCGCGTCGTCGATATAACGGTCGTAATGGTCGTTGGCACCCTCGGCGAGCTCGAACACGGCCTTCGGGAAGTGCGGTTGCAGCTCGGCGCGGCAGAACTCGATGACCGGCGGCATGATGTCGATGCCGAGAAAGCCGCGTGGCGGCTGCTCGCGCGCAAGGACATACGCGGCGACCCGGCCGATGCCGCAGCCGAAATCGATCACGCGCGAGCGCGGGCCGATCGTGCTCACCCGCCGCAGCACATGATCGCAGAACAGGCCCACCAGGTGGGGATCGGATCCACCCACCCAATCGTTCATCTCGGTGCGGCGCATCGCCTCGAACACCGCATCCAGATCGCTCACCGAGTCTCTCCGATCACGCGGCGGCGTCGAGCGTCTCGACCACGACGCGATCGTTGGTGAAGACGCAGACCTCGGCGGCGATCGCCATCGCCTTGCGCGCGACGGTCTCGGCATCGGGTTCGTAATCGACCAGCGCACGCGCCGCCGCCAGCGCATAGTTGCCACCCGATCCGATCGCCGCGATCCCCGCCTCCGGCTCGAGCACGTCGCCGTTGCCGGTGAGGATGAGCGTCACGTCCTTGTCTGCGACGATCATCAGCGCCTCGAGATTGCGCAGATACTTGTCGGTGCGCCAGTCCTTGGCGAGCTCGACCGCGGCGCGCATCAGCTGGCCCGAATGGCGCTCGAGCTTGGCCTCGAGCCGCTCGAACAGCGTGAACGCGTCCGCGGTCGCCCCCGCGAACCCGCCGATCACCGATCCGTCGCCGAGCCGACGCACCTTGCGCGCGTTAGGCTTCATCACGGTATTGCCCATGCTGACCTGACCGTCGCCCGCGACCACCACCTTGCCGCCGCGCCGCACCGACAGGATGGTCGTGCCGTGCCAGCCGATCTTGTCCTCGCTCACCCGCAACTCCTTCTGCCCGGCGCGGATATATGGCGGCGCCGGCGCGAGGGAAGGGGCGGACGACCGACGCCTCGGGCCGCACCCGCGGGCGCGGAGCGGAACCCGCTCTTCGACAGACACGTTCCGGCTGCCGAATGACCGAAGAGAGAGGACGAGTATCATGACGGCTTCCATCCGTATCAAGACCGGCACCGCGCTGTCCGCGATCCTGCTGCTGGCGAGCGCGCCCGCCTTCGCCGAGGGCAAGCACGATCGCGCCAAGGATGCGATCGCCGAGGCGCAGGGCAAGGTCGATGCGTCCGCCAAGGCGGGTACGATCGGTGAAACCCCGGGCCTTCAGGCGCGTGCCGAGGCGGCGCTGCGCGCGGCGCGCGAAGATCTCGCCTCGGGCCACAAGGAGGATGCGATCGCGGACGCCAACCGTGCCTCGCAGCTCGCCGACACCGCGATCGGCGAGACCCGCAAGGACCGCGCCGCCGCGGCGCAGGCCGATCACGATCAGGCGACCGCCGCCGCGGTCTCGGCGCAGCAGGATGCCGCCGCCGCCAATGCGCGCGCGGATGCGGCCGAGCAG
>CAZZZX010000625.1:0-2207 GCA_964658585.1 uncultured Novosphingobium sp. | reverse complement strand
GGGCTGGCGCTCCGTCACGGCGTCACCTGCCTCAACACGCCCGGCACGATCGACGCGGACTATCGCGGCGAGGTGAAGGTGATCCTCGCCAATCTCGGGACCGAGCCCTTCGCGGTGAAGCGCGGCGAGCGCATCGCGCAGCTCGTCCCCGCCGCGGTCGAGGCGGCGCGCTTCGTCGAGTTCGCCGAGCTTGACGAGACGGTACGCGGCGCCGCCGGCTTCGGCTCGACCGGACGTCACTCGCTGCCGTGAGCCTCACCGACACGCAGCTCGATCGCTACGCCCGCCACATCATCCTCAAGGAGATCGGCGGCGCCGGCCAGATGCGGCTGCTGGGTGCGCATGTGCTGGTGGTCGGCGCGGGCGGCATCGGCTCGCCGGTGATCCAGTATCTCGCCGCCGCGGGCGTGGGCAAGCTGACCGTGGTCGACGACGACCATGTCGCACTCTCCAACCTCCAGCGCCAGACGCTGTTCGCGACCCGCGATGTCGGCGCGCGCAAGGTCGTCGCCGCCGCCAATGCGGTGCAGCGGCTCAATCCCGACGTGGTGCTGAAACCGATCGACCGCCGGCTCGACGCGGCGACCGCACCGGCGCTGATGACCGGCGTCGATGTGGTGATCGACGGATCGGACAGTTTCGAGACGCGCCTCCTCGTCGCCGACACCGCGCTCGCCGCGCGCGTGCCCCTGGTCTCGGCGGCGGTCGGGCAGTTCGAGGGTCAGCTCGCGGTCTATCGCGGCTGGGAGGCGGCCAGCCCCTGTTATCGCTGCCTGGTCGGCGACGCACCCGACCGGCCCGATGTCAGCTGCGCCGACCAGGGCGTGCTCGGCGCGCTGACCGGGGTGCTGGGCTCGCTCGCCGCGATCGAGGCGGTGCGGCAGATCGTACCGTTCGGCGCGGACAGCGCGGGCGCGCTGCTGCTCGTCGACGCGCTCGCCTTCCGCTTCCGCACGATCGCATTGCCCAAGGATCCGGGGTGCCGGTGCGCCAAGTGCTGAGCGGCCTGACGGTCATGGTGACCGCGCCGGGCGGATTGCGTGCCGGGCTCGAACTGGCCGCCGCGGCGGCGGCGCTGGACGGGCGCACACGGCTGTTCTGCCACGGACCGGCGGTGGCGGGACTCTATCCGCCGGTGACGGCGCCCGACGACTGGCCGTATGTCGATGCCGGCCTGCCGTCGCTCGGAGCGCTGGTCGAGGAGGCGCTCGCGCTCGGCGTCGCGATCATCCTGTGCCAGACCGGGCTGCACCTCACCGGCGCGAGCGCCGCGACCTTCGACAGCCGCTTCGACTGGGGTGGCCCGATGAGCGTGCTGCAGACGCTCGGCGAGGACCGGCTGGTGGTGGTGTGATCAGTCCTTCGCCAGCGCGGCGAGGACTGCCCGATCGTTCCGCATCGCCCGACGTGCGACCGCCATCTGACGGTCGAACCCGGTACCGGCCGGGACGAGGGACAGCGATCCGTTTCTGTCCCATGTGGCGGCAAGATCACCGAAACGCCGGCGTCAGTCGCTCATGTCCGGATGATGTGACAGCCGCCGAACTTCATGGTCCGCATCCGCAAAGGACTCTCGGCTGGCCGCGCCGGCGAGTTGGCGCCCCTGTGCCCACGCCCTGACACCCGGCTTCACCCCTTCGCCACCTTCTTCGCCGGCGCCTTTTTCGCAGGTGCCTTCTTGGCCACGGCCTTTTTCGGGGCCGCCTTCCGCTTGCCCTTCGCGGGCGCCTTCGCCGCGCGCTCGGCGAGCAGGATCACCGCCTCGTCGAGAGTCAGCGTCGCAGGGTCGGCGCCCTTGGGAAGCGTCGCGTTGGTCGTGCCGTCGGTGACATAGGCGCCGTAGCGGCCCTCCATCACCTTGACCGCTTCGCCGCTTTCCGGGTGCGCGCCGAGCGCGGCGAGCGGCTCGCGGGCGCCGCCGCCGCGGCGGCCACCTCCTGCCGCCGCCTCGGCAAGCCTGACGACCGCGCTGTTCATGCCGGTCTCGAACACCTCCGCGGTCGATTGCAGCCGCGCATATTTGCCGTCGTGGAGCAGATAGGGGCCATAGCGACCGATCGACGCCGTCACCGGCAGGCCGCTCTCGGGATGGGTGCCGATCGTGCGCGGCAGCGACAGCAGCCGCAGCGCCGCCTCGAGATCGAGCGTCGGCACGTCCTTGGGGATCGAGGCGCGCTTGGCCTCCTTGCCCTCGCCGAGCTGGATGT
>CAZZZX010000624.1:0-2210 GCA_964658585.1 uncultured Novosphingobium sp. | reverse complement strand
AGCTGGCGCGCGTGGTGGTGATCCCGTACCGCTTCGACGCCTTCGCGCGCGGGCGCCCCGATTACGACATGAGCGGCCAGCCCGATGCGGCGGGGCAGGCGCGGCTGGTCGGGCGGCTCGGCGGCGGGATGCTGCTCGCGGAACTCGACGGCGCGGTGATCGGCGCGCACAGCTTCGTGATGCAGGCCAGCGAGGCGATCTGGCTGTCGCTCGCCACCTCGCCCGATCGCCCCGACGTGCCGCGCGCCTATCCGCTGCTGTGGGAGGCGATGCGCCTGGCGCGGGACTGGGGCTGCACCGGCTACGATCTGGCCGGCCTGCCGCTCGGCAAGCCGCGCGACGCGGGCGAGGCCAATCGCGCGCAGTTCAAGACCGCCTTCGCGCCCGAGCTTCGCGTGCTGCCCGCGATGCACATATTGGCGCTCGCGCCGGTCCGTCACCTCCTCGTTTCGGGCGCCCGCGGGATCTATCGCGGTGCCGGGCTGCGGCGGCTGGCGGCGCGGCGGGGGGAGGCCCCGCATGGCCGCCGCTGAGCCACGGCGCGCGGCACGCGCGGCACGCATCGCGAACCGCCTGCGCGAGGCCGGGCTCGGCGCGACGCTGCGCAAGGCGGTGCGCGACCATCTCTTCCATGCCAGCGACAGCGTGATCGTCGAATATCGCCGCGGCTGGGGCGAGGTCCGGCGGCTCCAACCGGCGGCGGGACTGCGGCTCGTCGTGCTGCGCGGGAGCGACCCCGTCCCGCCGCTGTGCGACTGGATGGCGTGGCGCGCGCCCGAGTTCGAGCGGATGCTCGCCGAGAGCAAGACCGGGATCTTCCTGCTCGACGGCGACCGTGCGATCGGCTGTGCCTGGTTCTCGCTCGCCGATCATCACGATCCCGCCGCGGGCGAGCATTTCCGCGTGCTGCCGGGCGAAGCCTATCATTATTGCTGGATGCTCGATCCCGCCGAGCGGCGCGGCAATGCCGGCACCACGCTGCTGCGCGAGGTCATGGCGGTGCTGGACGCACTCGGCATCGAGCGGCAGTTCGGCGTCGTCGATATCGAGAACCGCGCCTCCTATCTGCTCCAGTATCGCTACGGCTATCGCGAATGCGGCCGGATGGTCACGCATTACCGGCTGCTCGGCCGCCGGTTCGTGCGCATCAGGGCGTATCGCGGCACGCTCGGCCCGGTGCCCGGGCGCGGCCGACGATGACCGATACCGCCGCCGCTCTGGCACCGCCGTCACCCCCGGCGCGCTCGGCCGCCGCACTGGTCCGCTCGACGCTGGTGGTGAGCGCGATCCGCGGCGTCGATTTCGGGCTGAGCTTCCTCGTCTCCGTACTGCTCGCCGGGCGTTTCGGCGCGAGCGGGCAGCTCGACGCCTTCTTCCTGGCGCGGCGAACCACGGTGGGCTTCGGCGACACGATCCGCAAGCTGGTCGCGCAGGTCGTGATGCCCAGCGTCGTCGCCAGGATCGATCGCGGCGAGCCGCTTTCGATCCACGGTCTGCCGCGGCGGATCTACGTGTTCCTCGCGGGCTTCGTCGCGCTGATGCTGGCGGGCACGCTCGTCCCCTCGCTGCTCGTCTCCGCTTTCGCCCCGGGCTTCACCGGCGCGCGCCACGCGCTGGCGGCGGAGATGATGACGATCCTGATGCCGTTGCTGCCGATCGCGGTGGTGACCTCGCTGCTGATGGCGGTGCTCCAGGCCAATCGCCGCTATGCGGTGAGCGAGGGCTCGAACATCCTCCAGCGCGGCATTCTCGTGCTGGTGCTCGCGCTCGCGGTGCCGCCGCTCGGCATCGTCGCCGGCGCCTGGACGATGCTGGTCGCGGGGCTGATCGGGCTCGCCATGCTGGTCGCTGGCGCCTGGTCGATCGTGCGCTTCCGCCCCGCCGCGCTGCTCGACCCCAAACGGACGGGCGCCGCCGACGAGAGCGGGGCGGGGCGGGGCGGGGGCATCGCCGCGGCGATCCTGCTGGCGGTCTATTTCCAGGCGTCGACCCTGATCGACTTCGCGGTCGCCTCGGCGGTGCGCGAGGGCGGTGTGGCGGTGCTCGAATATGGCTCGCGGCTGGTGTCGCTGGTGCCCGGTCTGCTGATGGTCAGCCTCAACACCGTGCTCTACCCAGAACTGGTGCGCGCGATCCGCGATCCCGATCCGGTCGCGGCGGCGGCGGGGCTGGCGCGTTTCCAGCGGCTTGGCTTCTTCATCCAGGTGCCG
>CAZZZX010000623.1:0-2215 GCA_964658585.1 uncultured Novosphingobium sp. | reverse complement strand
GGCCTGCTCGGCGTGACCAAGCAGTCGCTCGGGCGCACGCTGGGCGAACTCGGGACACGCAACCTCGTCGAGACGCGGATCGGGCGCGACGATCGCCGCCAGCGCCTGCTGCGTCTCACGGCCACTGGTGCCGCGCTGGAGGCCGAGCTGTTCGAGGCCCTGCGCGAGACGCCGGCGGCGGCCTATTCGGCGGCGGGGCCGGCGGCGGTCGGCGGCTTCTGGCAGGTGCTCGAGGGCCTGCTCCACGCGAACCAGCGCGAGCAGACCCGCCTGACGGATTAGCTTTTTGGCCCTTATCGGCGCGCGACCGGGCAAAGCCCATGTTGACGGCCCGGCCGTCGCGATGGCATCAGGCGCCCCGGCCGGATCGCGGATCCCGCGGGTATAGCTCAATGGTAGAGCACTAGCCTTCCAAGCTTGTGACGCGGGTTCGATTCCCGCTACCCGCTCCAGCCATCGCCCGTCTCGGCGCTGGAACTCGTCGCGCGTTTCCAGCACATCGTGCCGGATGCGATGCGCGTGGGGAGTGCGATGGCGGACATGGCGACGCGCCGATCATTGCCGCGCGGATGTACCTTCGACGAGCGCGACTGGCATATCCTGGCGCGCCACTGATATCCGGTGGCGCTCGTGCGCGAGGTCGCGCAGGGTCCGGTCGCCGCGACGCCGCTCGACGAGCCGCTGATCGTCTATCGCGGCGGCGACGGCGCGGCGGTCGTCGCGAACGACATCTGCCCGCATCGCGGCGTGCCGCTGAGCATGGGCCGCTATGACGGCGCGTCGATCGCGTGCACCTATCACGGCCTGCGCTTCGGCGCGGAGGGCCGCTGCATCCAGATCCCGCCGCACCCCGACCGCGCGATCCCGGACCGGTTCCATCTCGCCACCTACCCCGCGGTCGAGGCCTATGGCCTGGTGTGGACCTGCCTCGCGCCCGGCCGGACGATACGGAGCCCGGCGTCCTGCCGGCGATGCCGCATTGGGACGAACGGCCGCGGCTGGCGGCGGCGGCACGACGGACCGTCTCGGCTCACTCGATCAGGATCAGCGCCTTGGCCAGCGTCATGTAGACGCCCCAGGCGATCGGGATGCACACCGCCGCCCAGGCGAGCGCGACCGCGGGGGAGAACCGGTCGCTGCCGGCAACTTGAACGCCGGGGGCGCCGGGCGCCGGCGCGATCTCCGGCGCGCCCGATGTCCGCTGGAAGCGCGCGGCGACGGGCCTGACGAGCAGGTTGGCGACGAAGCCGAGCGCCAGCATTCCCGCCAGCATCCAGTAGATCGGCCGATAGACCTGGTCGCGCGGAATGCCCGCGGCGATCCGGTGATCGCGGATCGTCGCGACCAGCACCGGCCCGACGATCCCGGCGGTCGACCAGGCGGTGAGCAGCCGGCCATGGATTGCACCGACGAAGCGGGTGCCGAAGATGTCCGCGAGATAGGCGGGCAACGTCGCGAAGCCGCCGCCGTACATCGAGGCGATGATGCCGAAGCAGAGGATGAACAGCCCGAGACCGTCCCCCGCCAGCGCCGGTGCGGCGACACCGTAGAGCAGCGCGCCCAGCGCCAGGATCGTCGCGAAGAGCGGCTTGCGGCCGATGCGATCGGAGAGCGCGGCCCAGAAGAAGCGCCCGCCGATGTTGAACAGGCTGAGCGCCCCGACGAACGCCGCGCCGACCGCCGCGGCCGCCTTCTTCTGACCGTCGTCGAAGGCGCCGAACGCGACGCCCGGCGCATCGATCAGCCGGCCCCCGAAGATCTCCTGCACCATCGGCGAGGCGACGCCGATGATCCCGATCGACGCCGAGACGTTGAGCAGCAACACCGCCCAGATCAGCCAGAATTGCGGCGTGCGATGCACGTCGCGCAGATCGACATGGATGTCGCGGCCGGTCCCGGCTTCGCTCCGCAGCACCGCTGCGGTCCCCGCCGGCGCCCACCCCGCGGCGGGCACCCGATAGCCGAGCGCGCCGGCGATCATGAAGACGAAATAGAGCGCGGCGAGCGTCAGGAAGGTCTGCCACACGCCGACCTGCGTGGCGTCGCCATAGTGCTTCATCAGCCAGTCGGCGAGCGGGCTGCCGATCATCGCGCCGCCACCGAACCCCATGATCGCCATGCCCGTCGCCATCCCGCGACGGTCGGGAAACCATTTGATGAGCGTCGAGACCGGCGAGATATAGCCCAGCCCCAGCCCGATCCCGCCGATCAGCCC
>CAZZZX010000622.1:0-2218 GCA_964658585.1 uncultured Novosphingobium sp. | reverse complement strand
TACTACTGAGTCATAAATCGGGGAATTCGCTAGCGTCAAAATCGTGCTAGCCGTAGCGATTCATGGTCAGCCAGGAGCCGCTGAAATGAATGGCGCGAGCGAGGCAAGTGAAGCAGCATTCTCTGGCTATGTCCAGAAATTGGTAGAAGTGGTCGGTCACGCGGATCGTGCCGCGCCACTACGAGACTATTGTCTGGGCCTGATGATGCCGGTGGAGCGCAAAAGCGTCGAACCGCTGGCAGCGGTAACGGCACCATCACGGGTATCAGCGAAGCATCAGTCGCTACTTCATTTTGTCGGTCAGGCGCCCTGGTCAGACGCCGAGTTGCTTTCGAAAGTGTATGAACTGGTTCGACCCGGGATCGAACGCGATCAGCCAATCACGGCGTGGATTATCGATGACACTGGTTTCCCGAAGAAAGGGAAGCACTCTGTTGGTGTAGCGAGACAATATTGTGGCCAGATAGGTAAGCAGGATAACTGTCAGGTCGCGGTCAGTCTTTCAGTTGCAAATGAGAAGGCAAGTTTGCCGATTGCATATCGTCTTTATCTCCCGGAGAGCTGGGCCGATGATCCTGAGCGCCGGGCCAAAGCCAAAATTCCCGACGACGTCCAGTTTCTGACCAAGCCGCAGATCGCCCTTGAGCAGGTTCGGGCCGCGCATGGGGTCGGCGTCGCGCCTGGCGTTGTCCTGGCGGATGCCGGGTATGGCGTCGACGGCGCCTTCCGCGCGGGCGTCTCCGAGCTCGGGCTTCACTATGTCGTGGGTGTACAGCCTCACCTTAGCGTGTGGCGTCCGGGCGAAGGGCCGTTGCCACCCCCGCCAAAACAGAAGGGTGTGCGTGGTCGCTCTGCTACGCTCCTACGCCGCCAGCCTGGCCATGAGCCGACATCTGCCAAAACGTTGGCCCTGAACTTGCCACCGCAAGCGTGGCAGATCGTGACATGGCGTGAGGGTACGAACAGCAATCTCAGCTCGCGCTTCGCGGCAGTTCGCCTGCGGCCCGCCTCCCGGGACTTCAAGCGGACTGAACCACATCCCGAAGAATGGCTACTCATTGAGTGGCCCGAAGACGATGACGAACCTTTGAAATACTGGCTATCGACACTGGCCGCGAACACGCCGCTCAAGGAATTGGTCCGAACGGCGAAAATGCGCTGGCGTATCGAACGGGATTATCAGGAACTCAAACAGGAACTAGGTCTTGGCCATTACGAGGGTCGAGGTTGGCGAGGGTTCCATCATCATGCAACTCTCTGCATCGCCTCTTACGGATTCCTCATCTCCCAGCGGGAGGCCATTCCCCCCTCAGCACCAGCCGGCAAAGCTCAGCGCGAAAAATCTCCGATTCCCGAAAGTTATCGACCCCGCGGATCCCCCGATCCGGCCAGAGCGGCACGTCCAGAACTCAATCGCGACGTTGAGACGGCATCTCGCCGTAGCGCTCGGGCGGCGCCTGCAGCGATGTCCTTGCTGCACCAGAACAATGCCCAATAACGCGCAATTTATGACGCAGTAGTACTAGTCTTGGCTACCCAAAAAGGGAGACGTAGTTCCTGTCTCCCTCCTTGGAGTTGGCCGTCGGCGCTTTATTGTTATGCCGGCGGCCTCTTTCAACGCCGATCGCGATGCTCATCGCTTCGACCGAAAGACGTCCTTCCACTAAGCATCATTCATCGACTCTTGGAAACTGAGGCCCAGCACGTCGCCCGCCGCCCACGCGATCATGGCGGGCACCTTGACCCGATTGCGCACGAGATAGGCGAACGAGCCGACCGCTGGCCGCTCCGATGCGCACACGGTCGCGCGATCGTCGCCGAGCGTGGTAATCTCGACTTCTAGCTTGCCGCAGCGTGAGTAGAGGCAGGCGGGCAACGTGACGGGCAGTGTCGGCGTGGCGCATTCGATCGCGAGCATGGGCTCTCCCTTTCGAAGCAATGTATTAATCAACATGGTTAACGGATCGTAACCTCTTTGAGTGGTTTGGCTACTCCGGCATGGGGAAAATACGCGCCCCTTTACGACCGCAGCCTATGCAGCGTGATCTCTGTTCCGCCTCGGCCAGCGAGATCGCGCCGAACGCCCTCGCAAATTCCAAGCCTGTGAGCGTGACGACGCGTGAGCATTCACGGCACACGATCCGTGCGTTTGCCCGTCCCCGTGGAAAATCATGAACATGGCGAAAATTACGGTTGCCCATCCGCTATACAAGCGGGA
>CAZZZX010000621.1:0-2218 GCA_964658585.1 uncultured Novosphingobium sp. | reverse complement strand
GCAGCGCAGACGACCTCCGGTCCCGCCACGCGGCGGGACCGGAGGCGATCCGCGCGGGCCGTCGCATCGATGCATCGTCAAGACGATCCGCCGACGATGCCGGACGGACCGTGACATCGCGACGCGTCGCTCGACATCTGCAATTGGCACGCTCCACCACCGGTGATGGCGACGATCTACGCAAAGCTGCTCCAGTGCCTGCGACCGGGCGGCGTCGCCGTCGTGCAGATGCCGACATTCATCAAGGGGCAGCGGTTTTCGGTGGTCGATTATCTCGCCAGTCCGGTCGAACCGATGGAGATGAACGCGCTGCCGCAGCGCGACGTGTTCCGGATCATCGCCGAGCAGGGGTGCATACCGCTCGAAGTCCGCGAGGACGACCATCTCGGCGAAGTCGACGGGATCTCCACCACGTTCGCCGTCATGCGCAGGACATGACCGACCGTCAGGCCGCGCTGTCGATCCCCAGGTCACCGAGCTTGCGGTAGAGCGTCGAGCGGCCGATGCCGAGCCGGCGCGCGACCTCGCTCATCCGGCCGCGATAATGTGCGATGGCGAGGCGGATGACGTCGGCCTCGATATCGTCGAGCGGGCGCAGATGCCCGTCGGCGGTGTAGAGCGCCACGCCCCCGGCGGTCGTCGCCGGGCGGCGCGCACCGGTCGCCGAGGCGCGCGACTGGCGGCGCCGGGAGAAGCTCTCCTGCGCGATCTGCGGGAAGTCGGCGGTGGTGAGCTGGTCGTCGTCGGTGAGCACCGCGGCGCGGAACAGCGCGTTCTGGAGCTGGCGGACATTGCCCGGCCAGTCGTAGGTGGCGAGCAGCTCGATCGCCTCGGGCGTGATCGCGAGCTCGCGCAGGCCCGGCTGGCGGGCGATGCGGGCGAGCAGGTGGTGGACCAGCGCGGCCAGATCCTCGGGGCGGTCGCGCAGCGGCGGGATCGGTACGAACACGCCGGCGAGCCGATAGAGCACATCCTCGCGGAAGCGCCCGGCCGCGACCTCCTCGGCGAGCGGTACGCGGCTCGCGCCGATCACGCGGACGTCGATCTCGCGAGGCCCCCGCGCGCCGAGCGGCCAGATCCGGCCGCCGTCGATCGCGGCGAGCAGGCGCGCCTGGGTATCGAGCGGCAGCGCCCCGATATCGTCGAGGAAGATGGTGCCGCCATCGGCCTCGACCATACGACCGGGCTTGCGCTCGAAGGCGCCGGCGAAGGCGCCCTTCTCGTGCCCGAACAGATCGCTGTCGACGACGTTGGCGGGGACCGCGCCGCAATCGAGCACGATCAGCGGGCGTTGCGCGCGGGGGCTGGCGGCGTGGAGCGCCTCGGCGATCATCTCGCGACCCGAGCCGCGCTCGCCCTCGATCAGCACGGGCACGTTGGCGCGCGCCGCCTTGGCGGCGTTGGCGAGGGCGGCGTGGAAGGCGGGCGCCTCGCCGACGATCTCCTCGAAGGTCAGCGGCTGCCAAAGCTTCTCCGCCATCGGGCGGAGCTCGCCCTCGATCGACTTGCGATCGGCTGCAGCGTCCAGTGCGGCGAGCAGCCGGTCGGGCGCGACGGGCTTGACCAGATAGTCGGTCGCGCCCGCGCGCATCGCCTCGATGGCGAGCGCCAGCGCATCCAGCGTGGTGAGCGTGTAGATCGTCTTGTCGGGGTGGCGCTCGTGCAGCGTCGCGACGAGTGCCGGGGATCCTTCGGCCTGCTGCTGGTCGATCAGCAGCGCCTCGATCGTGTTGCCGCTCTGGCCGGACAGCTGGACGAGCGCCGCGCTACCGTCGGCGGCGACCACGGTACGCCAGCCGGCTCGCGCGGCGATCGCGGTGACGAGGCGACGCTGGCCGGGCTCGTCACCGATCAACAAAAGACTTCTGATCGTTTCGCGCGGCATTCCCACCCCCTCGAACGCCTGCTGAGTAGGTCTTTTGGGTAAAGATGATCTTAAGCGCGAACCGGTGCGCGAGAATAGGCTTGCCGCGCCCGGCGCCCCGGCTAGAAGTCGCGCCACGAACCACACCTGCGAGGACGACATGGCCGAAGGCGTCAAGGGCGACATGGTCGCTCACGAACACACGTACGAGGGTTTCCTGCGCGTCTTCAGGATGGGCGCGATCGCGTCGTTCGTGATCGCGGCGATCGTGGTCGTCATCATCGCGAGCTGACGGCGTCCTCGAGACCGCGCGCCAGGGCGCGTGCGGTCCGGTGCGGCTCGTCTCGAACACAT
>CAZZZX010000620.1:0-2232 GCA_964658585.1 uncultured Novosphingobium sp. | reverse complement strand
GCACGACGATCCAGCCGGCGCCCAGCAGCGCGGCGGCATCGACATAGGCGCGCACGCTGGCGACCAGCGTATCGTGATGCGCGCCGGTGCCGCGCACCGTGCGGCCGTCCTCGGCGAGCACGACCGTCACCTCGGCCTGCGCATCGGTCCCGCCGGTGACGGCATGGACCTGATACCGCTCCAGCGCCGATTTGTCGTGCGGCACGATCTCGCGGATCGCGGCGAACAGCGCGTCGACGGGACCGTTGCCGCGGGTCGCGGCGACATGCTCGGCGCCGTCGATCTCGAGCGTCAGGATCGCGCGCGCCGGGCCGGTGCCGCAGTGGATCTCGACATCCTTGACCTGGATGCCGTCATGCCCGCGCAGCACCTCGTCGTCGACCAGCGCGACGATGTCCTCGTCGAACACCGCCTTCTTGGCGTCGGCCAGCGTCTTGAAGCGCGCGAACGCGTCCTGGAAGGCGTTGTCGCCGAGATCGTAGCCGAGTTCCTCCAGCTTGGAGCGGAACGCGGCCCGGCCCGAATGCTTGCCCATCACGAGGCTGGAGGTGGCGAGGCCGACGCTCTCGGGCGTCATGATCTCGTAGGTCGAGGCGTCCTTGAGCATCCCGTCCTGATGGATGCCGCTCTCGTGCGCGAAGGCGTTGGCGCCGACGATCGCCTTGTTGGGCTGGACCTGGAAGCCGGTGATCCCCGACACCATCCGCGACGACCGCGTGATCTCGGTCGAGACGATGTTGGTGCGAAACGGCATGACGTCGTGACGCACCTTGAGCGCCATCGCGATCTCCTCGACCGCGGCGTTGCCGGCGCGCTCGCCGATGCCGTTGATCGTCGATTCGACCTGCCGCGCACCGGCCGCGACCGCGGCGAGCGTGTTGGCGACGCCGAGCCCGAGATCGTTGTGGCAATGCGTCGAGAAGATCGCCCGATCCGCATTGGGCACGCGCGCGATCATGTCCGCGAACATCGCCCCATAGGTCTCGGGCGTCGCATAGCCGACCGTGTCGGGCAGGTTGATCGTCCGCGCGCCGCAGCGGATCGCGGTCTCGATCGCACGCGCGAGGAAGTCGGGCTCGGAGCGGGTGGCATCCTCGGCCGACCATTCGACGTCGGGGCAGAGATTGCGCGCATGGGTGACGGTGCGCTCGATCTGGTCGAGCACCTCGTCGGGCGCCTTGCCCAGCTTGACGCGCATGTGCAGCGGCGAGGTGGCGATGAAGGTGTGGATACGCGGCCGGCGCGCGTGCCGCACCGCCTCCCAGGCGCGATCGATGTCGCCGGTCGCGGCGCGCGCGAGGCTGGCGACCGCGGCGCGGGTCGCCTGGCGCGCGACCGCGCTGACCGCCTCGAAATCGCCGTCCGAGGCGATCGCGAAGCCGGCCTCGATGATGTCGACACCCAATGTCTCGAGCTGGGCGGCGACCTTGAGCTTCTCCTCGAGATTCATCGAGCAGCCGGGTGACTGCTCACCGTCGCGGAGCGTCGTATCGAAGATCAAGATCGTATCGGTCATGTCAGTGCTGCTCCGGCGCCGTCGCGGCGCGTCATCTGGATCGCTGGCTCGGTTCGGCCCTTAGGCGAGAGCGCAGGCCCGTCCGGCCCGCGCGCGTTCGACACGCCTAAGGGCGCGTAAGTCGAAGCAGGGCAAGGCGCAGCGGCGCTGTCATGACGGGACGATAGGCCAAAATCGCGGGCGAAGTCCAGACGTGCCGTGCGCTCGCCTTTACGGATCGGCAACATCTCTTCGGATAGGGACGGTAAACAGCGCGTGTACGGGGATTTGGCCGCGATGATCCGACTGACATATATCAGCACCGTGCTGCGCGGCCTGCCCGAAATCACGACGCGCAACATCGTCGAGGAATCGCGCACCAACAATCGCCGCGCCGGCGTGACCGGGATGCTGATCTCGGACGGCACGCGCTTCCTCCAGGCGCTCGAGGGCAGCGAGGCGGCGGTGGATGCGACGTTCGAGCGCATCCGCGCCGATCCCCGCCATTGCGCCTGCGTCCTGCTGGATCGCGGCCCGATCACCGCGCGCGCCTTTGCCGGGTGGGACATGGCGTGGCAGCCGCTGCTCCACGAGGCGGTCGGCGCGACGCTCGACGAGACGATCGACGCGCTGACCGCGCATATCGCGAGCCCGTCGCTGCGCGCGATGTTCGGTCGCTTTCTCAGGGACGACCGCGCCGCCGCCTGACGCGTCAGCCGGTTTTCTCGAACGCGGCG
>CAZZZX010000619.1:0-2232 GCA_964658585.1 uncultured Novosphingobium sp. | reverse complement strand
CGCCGCGCGACTATGGGTGGTCGCGGCTGCGGGCGTGGCGGAACTGGTAGACGCAACGGACTTGAAGACTTGAGTGCCCGCGCGGAAACGCGCGGTGCAGAACTGCTCAAATTCGGGGAACCCTGTCAGATGGCGATCCCGAGCCAAGCCCGAGGCATCGTCTTCGGGAAGGTGTAGAGACTAGACGGGCAGCACCTGCACCCCGGCCCGGCCGGGGCATGGTGAAGGGATAGTCCAGACCACGAACGCCCGTGCGGCGGCGGCGAAAGCCGAAGTGGTACGAAAATTCGTAGGGCATTGCCCGTGGGGGTTCGATTCCCCCCGCCCGCACCAGCGCCGTCTCGAGCGCCGTCCCGAGCGGGCTCAGTCCGCCGCCACCGCATGACCGCCGCCGCCCGTCGGGCGCCTGGCGAGCCAGATCACGCCGATCAGCGCAAGCGCCGCCCAGCCCGACAGCCAGAACAGTTCGGTGGCGGACAGCAGATAGGACTGGTCGACGATCTGCCGCATGATCGCGCCCGACGCCTGTAGCGGCGTCATCCCATAGACCTGCATCTGGTCGATCGCGCCGCGATAGATCGGCGACCATAGCGATCCGGTCTCGACGAGCCGGGCCTGATGCATCGCCTCGCGCCGATCCCAGAAGGTGGTGATGAGCGAGGCGCCGAAGCTCCCCGAGGTGATCCGCGCGAAGTTGGAGATGCCGCTCGCCGACGGGAACCGCTCGGGCGGAATGCCGTCGAACGCGATGTTGAGGAACGAGATGAAGAAGCAGCTCATCCCCACGCCCTGCAGCAGCAGCGGCAGCATCAGGGTGAGGAAGCTCGCATCGGGCGTGTAGCCGGCGCGCATCAGGAACGAGGCCGCATAGGCGACCATCGAGAGGCTGGCCAGCCAGCGCGGATCGAGCCGGTTGCCGAGCACGCCCATGACCGGCGTCAGCACCACCGCCACCAGCCCCGCCGGTGCCGAGACCAGTCCCGCCCAGGTCGCGGTGTAGCCCATGTTCGATTGCAGCCAGAGCGGCAGCAGCAGGTTGTTGGCGAACATCAGCCCGTAGCCGAGGCACAGGCCGATGGTGGCGAGCGCGAAGTTGCGCCGCGCGAACAGCGACAGATCGACCGCGGGATGACCATCGGTCAGCTCCCAGATCACCCAGGCGGCGAACCCGACGACGGCGCAGATGCCGAGCAGCGCGATGAACGGATTGTTGAACCAGTCCCGATCCTTGCCGAGATCGAGCATGGTCTGGAGGCTGAACACCCAGAAGGCGAGCAGACACAGCCCGACCGTGTCGATCGGCAGCTTGCGCGTCGGCGTCTCGCGCCCGGCGAGCCCGCGCCAGCTCAGGAACACGCAGACGATGCCGACCGGCACGTTGATGAGGAAGATCCAGCCCCAGTGATAATTGTCCGAGATATAGCCGCCCATCACCGGGCCGAGCACGGGGGCGGCGAGCGTCGTCATCGACCAGATGCTCAGCGCGGTGCCACGCCTGGCGGCCGGAAAGATCGAGATCAGCAGCGCCTGGCTGCCCGGGATCATCGGCCCCGAGGCGGCGCCCTGGAGGATGCGGAAGCCGACCAGCGACGGCAGGCTCCATGCGATCCCGCACAGCAACGACGCGACGGTGAAGGCCATCACCGCGCACAGGAAGGTGCGCACCACGCCGAACCGGGACATCAACCAGCCGGTGAGCGGCACCGTCACCCCGTTCGCGACCGCGAACGAGGTGATGACCCACGTGCCCTGATCGGTCGATACGCCGAGATTGCCCGCGATCGTGGGCAGCGAGACGTTGGCGATCGTGCCGTCGAGCACCTGCATGAAGGTGCCGGTCGCCAGCGCGATCGAGGTGATCGCCAATCCGAGGCCGGTGAGCGGCGCCGGCGCCTGCCCGGCGGCCGCACCGCTCACCGCGTGCGTCCCGGGTTCGGGCCGAGATTGGCGGCGATGATCTGACGGATCCGGGCATCGACCTGCGGGCCGCCATCGACGCTCTCCTGCACGCCACCCGCCGGCGCGGTCGATGCGGCGACGAACACGCCCGACTTGTCCGACGTGTCGATCGTCGCGTCGACCGACAGGCCGATCCGCAGCGGATGCGTGTGCAGTTCCTTCGGATCGAGCGCGATCCGCACCGGCACGCGCTGGACGATCTTGATCCAGTTGCCCGTCGCGTTCTGCGGCGGCAGCAGCGAGAAGGCGTTGCCCGATCCGGCGCCGAGGCCG
>CAZZZX010000618.1:0-2233 GCA_964658585.1 uncultured Novosphingobium sp. | reverse complement strand
GGTCGCCGATCTCGACAGGGTAGCCCGCGGGTCCTTTCGCCCTATATCGGTCGTGACGGAACGGCCGCGCCAGACGATCGTCCGCCGGAGAGGCGCCTCGCCACGTCCGGAACTGCCGATGTCGATCCACCTTCCTCAAGCGCTGCGTCACCCCGGCGCGCTGCTGCGTCCGCGTCGCCGCGGGATCGCATCGGTCAATGCAGAGGTCCGCGACGGCATCGTGCCCGCCGCGCAGGATATCGCGACTACGATCGATCATGCCGGCGGCGAGCCGGGCACCGCCAACTACCGCACCGTCGCGATGATCATAGCCACCGCGATGTTCATGGAGAATCTCGACGCGACCGTGCTCGCCACCGCGCTGCCGACGATGGCGCGCGACTTCGGCGTGCCCGCGCCCGCGATGAGCGTGGCGCTGACCTCGTACCTGCTCGCGCTCGCGGTGTTCATCCCGGCCTCCGGGTTCATCGCCGACCGTTTCGGCGCGCGGCCGGTGTTCCGCGCCGCGATCGCGCTGTTCATGGCCGGCTCGCTCGCCTGCGGGCTGTCGCCGAGCCTCGAGACCATGGTCGCGGCGCGTTTCGTCCAGGGCATCGGCGGCGCGATGATGATGCCGGTCGGGCGGCTGGTGCTGCTCCGCTCGGTTGCCAAGCGCGACATGGTGTCGGCGATGTCGTGGCTGATCATGCCAGCGCTGATCGGGCCGATCCTCGGGCCGCCGATCGGCGGGTTCATCGTCACCTATCTCGACTGGCGGTGGATCTTCTGGCTCAACCTGCCGATCGGGCTGATCGGTATCGTGCTGGTGGGCGTATTCATCGCCGATCGCCGCGAGCCCGTGCGACC
Organism: uncultured Novosphingobium sp.; assembly: GCA_964658585.1. GTDB lineage: Bacteria > Pseudomonadota > Alphaproteobacteria > Sphingomonadales > Sphingomonadaceae > Solisphingomonas. The sequence goes on along the minus strand of CAZZZX010000618.1, from coordinate 1,387 downwards.
GCGCTTCGATCCGGCGGGCTTCGCCTTGAGCGGGGTGTCGCTCGGCTGTCTGCTGTCGGGGTTCGAGCTGTCGAGCCGCATCGGGCATGGCGGGACCGCGGTGGCGCTGGTCGCGACCGGGCTCGCCACCGGCATCCTCTACATCCGTCACGCGCGGCGGCGCGATCATCCCATCCTCGACATCGCGCTGATGCGCGTGCCGACCTTCCGGCTGTCGGTGCTGGCGGGATCGCTGACCCGGATCACGCAGGGTGCGCAACCCTTTTTGCTGCCGCTGATGATGCAACTGGGCTTCGGGCTCAGCGCCGCGCAGAGCGGGATGATGACGGTGGCGACCGCGGTCGGCTCGTTCGGAATGAAGCCGGTCTCGCTGGTCATCCTGCGGCGCCTCGGCTTCCGCGACAGCCTGCTCGCGTTCGGCACGTTCGGCTGCCTAGGCTATGCGGCGTGCGGGCTGTTCCGCCCGTCCTGGCCGATGCCCGCGATCTTCGCGGTGCTGGCGGTATCGGGCTTCCTGATGTCGTTCCAGTTCACCGCCTACAACACGATCGCGTACGACGAGATCGACAAGGAGCGGATGAGCGCGGCGACGAGCTTCTATTCGACCTTCCAGCAGCTCACCCTTTCACTGGGCATCTGCACCGCGGCGAGCGTGCTGCATCTGGCGATGGCGTTTCATCACCGCGCGGTGCCGGGGTTCGCCGATTTCTCGGCGGCGTTCTGGGTGGTGACCGCGATCTCGGCGGCGGCGGTGCTCGTCAATCTGCGCTTCGCCCCGGATGCCGGTGCGGAGCTGAGCGGACGCCGGACCGCCTGACCTGCAGGTTCGTCGCAAAGGCGCCGGCTTGCGTCCGCGAACGCTTGCGGAGCGCGCGGTGCGCGATCATTTTCCCGCCATGGCACACGCACTCGACTCGACCAGCCGCCGCGAGATCCTCATGCTGGGCGCCGGCGTCGCCGGGCTCGCGCTGACCTGGCGGTTCACCGCCGGCACCGCGCTGGCCGCCCCCCCCGCGCCGCTCAGGCTCAGCGACGCCGTGTGGAAGAAACGGCTCTCGCCCGCCGCCTATGGGGTCCTGCGCAAGTCGGATACCGAACAGCCGGGCAGCAGCCCGCTGCTCAACGAGCATCGCAAGGGGCTCTTTCTGTGCGCAGGCTGCGCGCTGCCGATCTTCTCGTCGACCACCAAGTTCGACAGCGGTACCGGCTGGCCGAGCTTCTACGATCATCTCCCCGACGCGATCGTCAAGCGCGAGGACGATTCGCTCGGCTCCGAGCGCACCGAGGTGCGCTGCGCGCGCTGCGACGGCCATCTCGGCCATGTCTTCGACGACGGTCCCAAGCCGACGGGGCTGCGCTATTGCATGAACGGCGTCGCGCTCAAGTT
>CAZZZX010000617.1:0-2234 GCA_964658585.1 uncultured Novosphingobium sp. | reverse complement strand
CGGCTTCCTCTGGCTGTTCTCGACGCCGTTCCTCGCCGCGCTCGCGATCGATGCCGATCCGACGCGGCGGGCGGCGGCGCTGGGATCGGGCGCGCAGTTGCTCGGCTGCAGCGCCGGGCCGCTGCTCGCCTCGCTGGTCGTGCGCGACGGCGAGGTGCGCGGCAGTCTCGCGCTCGGCGCCGGGCTGGCGCTGCTCTGCCTCGCGATCGTGCTCGGGCTTCACCTCACCCGCCGCCGTCCCGCATGACCGCGACGCCGCCGCTGCACGCCAAGCTCCAGCCGACCCAGGCGCGCGCGCAGGATACCTACGAGGTCATCCTGGCGACCGCGGGCGAGATGCTGGGCGATCACGGTTTCGAGCAGCTCACCACCAATGCGATCTGCAAGCGCGCCGGCATAACGCCGCCCGCGCTCTACCGCTATTTCCCGAACAAGTACGCGATCCTCAAGGAACTCGGTGACCGGCTGATGGCCGCGCAGGACGAGGAGATGCTCGCCTGGATCCAGGGCGGCGGGCTCACCGGCGCCACTTTCGACGAGCGCCTGACGAGCAGCGTCGCGATCCTGCGGCGGATGGCCGAGATCAGCCGCGCCTTCCCGGGCGGCGTCGCGATCGGTCGCGCTCTGCGCGCCGTGCCGATACTCCAGGCGCTGCGCTTCGCCTCGCGCGACATGGTGGCGGCCGGCCTCGCCACCGCGCTCGGGCCGCGCTACCCGAAGATCGATCGGGCACGGCTGGGCGTCGCGACCCGGATGCTCGTCGAGCTCAGCTACGCCGCGACCGAGATGATGGTCGAGGAACCCGATCGCGACACAGACACGCTCGCGCTCGAAGCCTGCCGGATGTTCGTGCTGTACGTCGACAGCCTCGATTGAGGCTTGTCGTGTAAGATAGTCATGACTATCGTCTTGGCGAGGAGGACTCGGATGGAGTGGCGCAACTGGTCGCGGAGCGTGACGGCGACGCCCGCCCGATTCGCACGACCCAGGACGCAGGCGGAGCTCGCCTCGCTGGTCGCGGGCGCGCGCAAGGTTCGCGTCACCGGTGCCGGTCACAGCTTCATGCCGCTGTGCGAGACCGACGGCACGCTGATCTGTCTCGCCGACCTCGAAGGCACTTTGGAGATCGCACCCGACCGGCGCACGGTATGGGCGCCCGCCGGCTGGGGGCTCGACCGGCTGACCGCGGCCCTGTGGGCGGCGGGACTGTCGCTGATCAACCAGGGCGACATCAACCCGCAATCGCTCGCCGGCGCCACCGCGACGGGAACGCACGGTACCGGCGAGACGCTGGGCAGCATCGCGACACAGGCGTGCGGGTTCCGGCTGATCCAGGCCGACGGCAGCGTCGTCGAATGCGGCCCGGAGGAGCGCCGCGATCTGTACGAGGCGCAGCGGCTGTCGCTCGGGCTGTTCGGCGTCGCGGTCGCGATCCGCATCCATGTGCTCCCCGCCTACCATCTCGAGGAACGGATCGAACGCCGCCCGCTCGCCGAGATGGCCGAGCGGCTCGACGAACTCGCCGCCGCGACGCGTCATTTCGAGTTCTTCGTCTTCCCCTATTCGGACTTCGTCATCTTCAAGACGCTGCATCCGGTCGAGCCCGAAACGCCGTTCGTGGCCGCCGGACAGGCCGACGAGATGATCTTCGCCACCGCCTGCCGGATCGGCAAGGCCGCGCCGTTCGCGATTCCCGCGACGCAGCGTCTAATGATGAAGCTGTCGGGCAAGGCGACCCGTCGTGTCGGTCCCGCCTATGCGATCTTCCCGTCGGAGCGCACCGTCCGCTTCGAGGAGATGGAATATGAGATGCCGCGTGCCGCCGGCATGGCGACGCTGCTCGAGGCGATCGCGCATATCCGTCGCGAGCGTCTGCCGATCGCCTTCCCGTTCGAGTTCCGCGTCACCGCCGCCGATGACATCTGGATGAGCCCGTTCAACGCCGGGCCGGCGGCGTCGATCTCGTTCCACCAATATTCCGGAATGCCGTGGCGCGGGCCGTTCGCCGAGATCGAGACGATCCTGCGGGCCGGCGGCGGGCGCCCGCATTGGGCCAAGCGCCACACGCTGACCGCCGACGACGTTCACCGTCTCTATCCGCGGACACCCGACTATCTGCGCGTCCGCGAAGACGTCGATCCGACGCAGAAATTCGTCAATGCCGATCTCGCCCGGCTGTTCGGGCTCGGCGCGCCGCGAAAGGACCAGCGATGACCGACGAGGATCTCCATGCG
>CAZZZX010000616.1:0-2235 GCA_964658585.1 uncultured Novosphingobium sp. | reverse complement strand
AGAAGTTCGCCTGCCCGGTCTCGGGCTTCACCATCGCCGAGATCGAGCCGCGGCTGTTCTCGTTCAACGCCCCGCAAGGCGCCTGCCCGGCGTGCGACGGGCTCGGCGAGAAATTGTATTTCGACCCCGAACTGGTCGTCCCCAACGAGGCGCTGTCGATCAAGCAGGGTGCGGTCGTGCCGTGGGCGAAATCGAACCCGCCCTCGCCCTACTACATGCAGGTGCTGTCCGGTCTGGCGCGCGAGTTCGGGTTCGAGCTGGCGACGCCGTGGAACCGGCTCGCGCCCGAGCATCGCGACGTCGTGCTCCACGGCACCAAGGGCCGCGCGGTGACGCTGCGTTTCCTCGACGGTCGCAAGAGCTACGAGGTCAGGAAGCCGTTCGAGGGGGTGATCGGCAATCTCGAGCGCCGGATGCTGCAGACCGAGAGCGCGTGGATGCGCGAGGAACTCGCCAAATACCAGTCCGCGCGCCCCTGCGAGGTATGCGACGGTGCGCGATTGAAGCCAGAGGCGCGTGCGGTCAAGATCGCGGGCGAGGACATCTCGATGTCGACGCGGCGCGCGGTCGGCCCCGCGCTCAAATTCTTCCGCGAGATGCCGCAGCACCTCAACGACCAGCAGAACCAGATCGCCGAGCGCATCCTCAAGGAGATCGTCGAGCGGCTGGGCTTCCTCGACAATGTCGGGCTCGATTACCTCAACCTCGATCGTACCTCGGGTACGCTGAGCGGCGGCGAGAGCCAGCGCATCCGCCTCGCCTCGCAGATCGGCTCGGGCCTGTCGGGCGTGCTCTACGTGCTCGACGAGCCCTCGATCGGGCTGCACCAGCGCGACAACGACCGGCTGCTCGTGACGCTGCGCCGCCTGCGCGATCTCGGCAACACCGTGATCGTCGTCGAACATGACGAGGATGCGATCCGCACCGCGGACCATATCGTCGACATGGGGCCGGGTGCGGGCGTGCATGGCGGCGCGGTGGTCGCCGAAGGCAGCCTCGCCGACATCCTCTCCAACCAGGCGTCGCTGACGGGCGACTATCTCGCCGGCCGCCGCGCGGTCGCGGTCCCGGCGACGCGCCGCAAGGGCTCGGGCAAGCAACTCACCGTCGCGGGTGCGCGTGCCAACAACCTCAAGAACGTGACCGCGAGCATCCCGCTCGGCACCTTCACCTGCATCACCGGCGTGTCGGGATCGGGCAAGTCCAGTTTCACGATCGATACCCTGTTCGCGTCCGCGTCGCGGATCCTCAACGGCGCGCGCATCCAGGCGGGCGCGCACGAGAGCATCGCCGGCCTCCAGCATCTCGACAAGGTCATCGACATCGACCAGTCGCCGATCGGCCGCACCCCGCGCTCCAACCCCGCCACCTATACCGGCGCCTTCACCCAGATCCGCGACTGGTTCGCGGGGCTGCCGGAATCGCAGGCGCGCGGCTACAAGCCCGGCCGCTTCTCGTTCAACGTCAAGGGCGGGCGCTGCGAGGCGTGCAGCGGTGACGGCCTCATCAAGATCGAGATGCACTTCCTGCCCGATGTCTACGTCACCTGCGACGTCTGCCACGGCCGCCGCTACAATCGCGAGACGCTGGAGGTGCATTTCAAGGGCAAGTCGATCGCCGACGTGCTCGACATGACGTGCGAGGACGCGGTCGAGTTCTTCAAGGCGGTGCCCGGCATTCGCGACAAGATGGCAATGCTGGTCGAGGTTGGGCTCGGCTACGTCAAGGTCGGCCAGCAGGCGACGACGCTGTCCGGCGGCGAGGCGCAGCGGGTGAAGCTGGCCAAGGAACTGTCGCGCCGCGCGACCGGCAACACGCTCTACATCCTCGACGAGCCGACCACCGGACTGCATTTCGAGGATGTCCGCAAGCTGCTCGAGGTGCTCCACGCGCTGGTCGAGCAGGGCAACACGGTGGTGGTGATCGAGCACAATCTCGAGGTCATCAAGACCGCCGACTGGGTGATCGACCTGGGTCCGGAGGGCGGTGACAAGGGGGGAGAGATCGTCGCGGTCGGGACGCCGGAGGATGTCGTGAAGTGCGACCGGAGTTATACGGGGGGGTATTTGCGACCGTTGCTGGGCGCGCGGACGGTGGCGGCGGCAGAGGGCGTGCGGAAACGCAAGCCGGCGAAGGTGGCGGCGGATTGAGCTGGCATATCAGGCGGTTGGCTGCCGACGTCAGAAGCTACGTGCGTTCGTCAGAAACGCAGCGGATCATGTCAACGTCGCCAAC
>CAZZZX010000615.1:0-2254 GCA_964658585.1 uncultured Novosphingobium sp. | reverse complement strand
GATCGTGCCGTTCGCCGCGGTGACCGGCTTCGTCGATCCCGCGGTCAACTTCGCGCTCCAGTTCCAGGCGCAGGCCGACGGCATCGAGCCCGAGCCCGCGGCGGAGGCGGGCAACGACGCACCGACACCGGCGCAGGAGGACGGCTCCAACGTCGTCTCGGTGGACTTCACCCGAAAGAAATAGGCGTTCCCTGCATCGACCCCGAGCGCAGGCGAGGGGCGGCCAGGATCGGACCGGCGCCCCCAAGTCGCGTGGCGCGGACCGCCTGGCGATATCGCGCCGCTTGACGCGGCCTCGTTCCGCTCCCCAACTCGTACGCGTGCATGTGAGGGACACCAGCCGGCCATGAAGCTCGTCGTCGTCGAATCGCCCGCCAAGGCCAAGACCATCGAGAAATATCTCGGTCCCGGGTACAAGGTGCTCGCCTCCTATGGTCATGTCCGCGACCTGCCCGCCAAGGACGGATCGGTGAACCCCGACGACGGCTTCGCGATGGAGTGGGAGAATTACGCGGACAAGGCGCGCCAGTTGAAGGCGATCGCCGACGAGGCCAAGGGTGCCGAGACGCTGATCCTCGCCACCGACCCCGATCGTGAGGGCGAGGCGATCTCGTGGCACGTCCAGGAGGTGCTGCGCAAACGCAAGGCGCTGCCCAAGGACACCAAGCGCGTCACCTTCAATGCGATCACCAAGCCCGCGGTCCTGAAGGCGATGGAAAATCCGCGCGCGCTCGACGAGGATCTGATCGACGCCTATCGGGCGCGCCGCGCGCTCGACTATCTGGTCGGCTTCACGCTGTCGCCGGTGCTGTGGCGCAAGCTGCCCGGCGCCAAGTCCGCGGGGCGCGTCCAGTCGGTGGCGCTGCGCCTGGTGGTCGATCGCGAACGCGAGATCGAGGCGTTCCGCGCGCAGGAATACTGGTCGGTGATCGCCGACATGGAGCAGGACGGCGTCGGCTTCGCGGCGCGCCTGGTGAAGTGGAAGGGCGACCGGCTCGATCGCCTGGCGATCGGCGGGGAAGGCGACGCGCTCGCCGCCAAGGCCGATGTCGAGGCGGCGCGGCTGTCGGTCGCGCAGGTCGAGACCAAGCCGGTCACGCGCAACCCGCCGCCGCCGTTCACGACGTCGACGCTCCAGCAGGAGGCGGCGCGCAAGCTCGGCTTCTCGGCGAGTCACACGATGCGCGTCGCCCAGTCGCTCTACGAGGACGGCCTCATCACCTATATGCGCACCGACGGCGTGCAGATGGACGAGGGCGCGATCTCGGCCGCGCGCAAGGCGATCGCGGAGCGCTACGACGGCGGCTACGTCCCCGACAAGCCGCGCCACTATACCGCCAAGGCCAAGAATGCGCAGGAGGCGCACGAGGCGATCCGGCCGACCGATTTCGGCCGACCGCAGGCGGCGTCGGGCGATCATGCCCGGCTCTACGATCTGGTCTTCAAGCGCGCGATGGCGAGCCAGATGGCGTCGGCGCGGATGGAGCGGACGACCGTCGATTTTGCCGACGGCACCGGCCAGTTGGGGTTGCGCGCGACCGGTCAGGTGGTGCTCTTCCCCGGCTATCTCGCGCTCTACGAAGAGGGTCGCGACGACGAGGGCGACGAGGATTCGCGCCGCCTGCCGCGGATGAAGGAGGGCGATGCGCCGGCGGTCAAGGCGGTGAACGCCGAGCAGCATTTCACCCAGCCGCCGCCGCGCTATTCGGAAGCCAGCCTGGTCAAGAAGATGGAGGAGCTCGGCATCGGCCGGCCGTCGACCTACGCCTCGATCCTCCAGACGATCAAGGATCGCGAGTATGTCCGGATCGAGAAGAACCGCTTCTTCGCGGAGGAGAGCGGCCGGCTCGTGACCGCGTTCCTCGAGCGTTTCTTCGAGCGCTATGTCTCGTTCGACTTCACGGCGGGCCTGGAGGACCAGCTCGACGACGTGTCGGGCGGGCGTGCGCAATGGCAGGCGGTGCTCGACGCGTTCTGGCGCGACTTCAAGCCCAAGACCGTCGAGGTGATGGACCAGAAGCCCTCCGAAGTGACCGCCGCGCTCGACCAGTTCCTCGCGCCCTATCTGTTCCCCGACAAGGCCGACGGCACCGATCCGCGACTGTGCCCGTCGTGCGGCAAGGGCAGCCTCGCGTTGCGCGGCGGCAAGTTCGGTGCGTTCATCGCCTGCTCCAACTATCCCGACTGCAAGTTCACGAGGCGGTTCGCGCAGGCCGGCGCGCCGGGCGGGGCGGCCAACGATACCGGCCCCGAG
>CAZZZX010000614.1:0-2261 GCA_964658585.1 uncultured Novosphingobium sp. | reverse complement strand
CGTTATAAACGTTGAACGTCAAGCCAACGAACTGCGGCAGGATGGTGGAGCGGCGCGACCAGGTCTTGATCGGCGCGCGGCCACCGGCGTCCTGCGCGGTCTCGGCCTTCTTAAGCAGGTGAAGGTCCACGAACGGACCCTTCCAGACTGAGCGAGCCATCTTAGCCCTTCCTCTTCGTCGAGTGACGCGACCGGATGATCATCTTGTCGGTCGACTTGTTGTGACGGGTGCGCGCACCCTTGGTCGGCTTGCCCCACGGGGTGACCGGATGACGGCCGCCCGAGGTGCGGCCCTCGCCGCCGCCGTGCGGATGGTCGACCGGGTTCTTGGCGACGCCGCGGGTCAGCGGACGATGGCCGAGCCAGCGGTTGCGACCCGCCTTGGCGAGATTGGTGTTGCCATTGTCCGGGTTCGACACCGCACCGATGGTGCACATGCAGTCCGCACGGATGAAGCGCTGCTCGCCCGAGTTCAGGCGGACGATCACCATGCCGCGATCACGGCCGACGACCTGCACATAGGTGCCCGCCGCACGCGCGATCTGGCCACCCTTGCCGGGCTTCATCTCGACATTGTGGACGATCGTGCCGACCGGGGTCTGGCCGATCTCCATCGCGTTGCCCGGCTTGACGTCGGTCTTCTTGCCCGCGACCACCTGGTCGCCCGGCGCGAGCCGCTGGGGCGCGAGGATATAGGCCAGCTCGCCGTCGCTATATTTGACGAGCGCGATGAACGCCGACCGGTTGGGGTCGTATTCGAGCCGCTCGACCGTCGCCGGCATATCGAACTTGCGCCGCTTGAAGTCGACGTAGCGATACTTCTGCTTGTGCCCGCCCGCGATGCCGCGCGCGGTGGCGTGGCCCTGGTTGTTGCGGCCACCCGACTTGCGCAGGCCCTCGACCAGCGACTTGACCGGCTTGCCCTTCCACAGCGACGAGCGGTCGACCAGGATCAGGCCGCGGCGCGCCGGGGACGTGGGGTTGTAATGCTTGAGCGCCATCGCCTCAGATCCCCGTGGTGACGTCGATCGACTGGCCTTCGGCCAGCGTCACGATTGCCTTCTTGAAGTCGGAGCGCTTGTAGGGAGCGCCCTTCCACTTCTTGGTCTTGCCCTTGACGACCATCGTGTTGACCGCGGTCACCGACACGTCGAACAACGCCTCGACCGCCGCCTTGATCGCGGGCTTGGTGGCATCGCCCGCGACCTTGAACACGACCGCGTTGTGCTCGCTGACCAGGGTCGACTTCTCGGTGATGTGCGGGCCGACGATCACGTCATAATGACGCAGATCGATCGCGCCCTGCTGCTTCTTAGCCATTGAAGCGCGCCTCCAGCGTCTCGACAGCGGCGCGCGTCAGCACGAGCGTGTCATGGTTCAGGATGTCGTACACGTTGGCGCCGATCGCCGGCAGCAGATCGACCCCGATCAGGTTCGACGAGGCGTGCGCGAACGAGACGTTGAGCGCCTCCCCGTCGATCACCAGCGCCTTCTTGCCGAAGCCGAGCGCGGCGAGCTGGCCCGCCAGCACCTTGGTCTTGCCGTCCGCGACGTCGAGCGCGTCGACGACGATCAGCGACCCGTCCCGGGCCTTGGACGACAGCGCCATCTTGAGACCCAGCGCGCGGACCTTCTTGTTGAGGCCCGGGTTGAAGTCGCGGAGCCGGGCGCCGTGCGCCTTGCCGCCGCCGATGAACACCGGCGCGCGGCGATCGCCGTGACGGGCGGTGCCGCCACCCTTCTGGTTTCCGAGCTTCTTGCCCGAACGCGCCACATCGGCACGCTCGCGGGTCGGGCGCGCGGTACCGCGGCGCTTCTCGAGCTGCCACGTCACGACGCGATGGAGGATATCGGCGCGCGGCTCGACGCCGAACACCGCATCCGAAAGCTCGATCTCGCCGGCGGTGCCGGCGGCGAGCGTCTTCACTTCGATCTTCATGACGCTCAGCCTTCCTTGCCGGTATCGTCAGTGCCGATCTGGTCGGCGGCGTCGGGCGCCACCGCATCGGGATCGACTTCGCCTGCGCCATGCGCATCGGCCTCGGCGACACCCGCCTTGACCTCGTCGTCACCCGGCAGCGCGGGCAGCTCGTGGACCGCGGCCTCGTCGACCAGTCCGGCCGGCGCGTGCTCGACGACCGGCGCGCGGCGATCGAGCAAGGCGGCCGGGAACGGCACGCCCTCGGGCAGATCGACCTTGACCGCATCCTTGACGAACAGCCAGCCGCCCTTCGAGCCGGGCACCGAGCCCTTGACGAAGA
>CAZZZX010000613.1:0-2263 GCA_964658585.1 uncultured Novosphingobium sp. | reverse complement strand
GGTGGGCCCGGTCCGGCGAGGACGCCTCAGTGCGGCGTGGTGCCGCTCGGCTGCGGCGTGGCGGCGGTGCCGGCGGGCGTCGCGCTGTTGGGTGCGGCGAGGATCGCCTGCGTCGTCGCGCCCTTGTCGACGATGTCGGTACCCGGGCTGTCCGCCGCCGAGCGGATGCCGCTGTCGGGGTTGCCGCCCGCCGAATCGACCAGCGCCTGCTGGCCGGGCGACGTGGCGGCGCTGCCGCCGAACATCGCGGCGAGCGCCTGCGCGGACGGGCTGACCTCCTGCGGGCGCGGCGCGCCGGGCTTGGGCGGGCGCAGCGCGAAGTCGGGCGGGATGGTGAGCGGCGGCGCGCGGGTCACCGCGAACTCGTTGGGCGACGAATTGCCGCTGCGCGCGCCGAACCCGGTCGCCTTGGTATGGGTGCAGCCCGAGAGCGCGGCCATCGCCGCCATCGTCCCGACCAGCACTGTTCGCTTACGCATGAATATCCTCCGCGGGTGCCTCTTCCTCCCGCTCACGCGCGAAGAACGCGCGCAGCACGAGCAGCAGCACGCCGATCGTAATAGCGGCATCGGCGACGTTGAACACCAGGAAAGGGTGCATGTCGCCGAAATGCAGATCGAGAAAGTCGGCGACATAGCCGAGACGTACCCGATCGGTGATGTTGCCCATCGCGCCGCCGAGCACGAGGCCGAGCGCGGCGCCGTCCAGCGGATTGGTTTCGCGCCACAGCCAGAACAGCACCGCGATCGCGATGCCCGCGGTCACGATCACCAGCAGCCAGCGCTCGCTGTCCGATCCGGCGGTGAGGAAGCCCATCGAGATGCCGTAATTCTTCACCCAGGCGAGGCGGAAGATCGGCAGCACCTCGATCGTCAGCTTCGCGGGCAGATCGGCCACGCTCACCACCAGCGCCTTGACGATCTGGTCGAGCGCGAACAGCGCGACGGCGATGCCGAGCCCGAGCCGGGGCACGCGATCAAGCATCGACCATATCCTCGCAACGGTTGCACAGCGCGCCGTCCGCGCCGACCTCGGGCAGGTGGCGCCAGCAACGGCCGCATTTGTGCCAGTCGGTACGGTGGACGATCACGGTCGGGCCGTGGACGGTCTCGTCGATCATCACGTCGGAGACGATGAACAGCTCGGTCAGTTCGGACGGGGTCGCGGGCGGCCGTTGCGTCATGCCGAGCGCGACCCGCGCCTCGAGACTGGAGCCCAGCGTCTTGGCACGGCGCAGCGGCTCGATCTCCGCGGAAACCAGCGCGCGCAGGCGCAGCAGCTCCTCCCAATCGTCGGCGAGCGCCTGGTTGATCCAGAGCGGATCGGCGTCGGGCCAGGTCAGCAGATGGACCGATCCGGCATCGGGAAAGCGCGTGCCCCACGCCTCCTCGGCGGTGAAGCACAGGATCGGCGAGGCATAGCGGACCAGCGCATGGAACAGCGTGTCGAGCACGGTCCGGTAGGCGCGCCGCGTCAGCGTGCCTTCGGGCCGCGCCGGTCCCTGGTCGCAATAGAGCACGTCCTTGCGGATATCGAAGAAGAAGGCGGAGAGTTCGGCGTTGGCGAAATCGGTCAGCGCGCGCGCGTAGCGGTTGAACTCGAACGCCGCGGTGGCGCTCCGCAGTTCCTCGTCGAGCAGCGCGAGGCGGTGCAGCACATAGCGCTCGAGGTCGGGCATTTCGCCGAGCGGGACGCGCTCGTCCTCGTCGAACCCGGCGAGCGCGCCGAGCAGGTAGCGGAAGGTGTTGCGCAGCTTGCGATAGGCGTCCGACGTCGTGCCGAGCACCTCCTTGCCGATGCGGACATCCTCGAAATAGTCGGTCGAGGCGACCCACAGCCGCAGGATGTCGGCGCCGCTCTCGCCGATGATCTTGAGCGGATCGACGACGTTGCCGAGCGACTTCGACATCTTGCGGCCCTGCCCGTCGAGCGCGAAGCCGTGGGTCAGCACCGTATCATAGGGCGCGACGCCGCGCGTGCCGCAGCTTTCGAGCAGCGAGGACTGGAACCAGCCGCGATGCTGGTCCGATCCTTCGAGATACAGGTCTGCGCGCACGCCCTCGCCGTAGCGCGCCTCGATCGTGAAGGCGTGGGTCGAGCCGCTGTCGAACCACACGTCGAGGATGTCGTTGACCGGCTCCCAGCCCTTGTCCGCATGATCGGGGCCGAGCAGCGCGGCATGGTCGGCGGTGAACCAGGCGTCCGCGCCGCCCGCCTCGAACGCGGCGACGATGCGCGCATTGACCTGCGGGTCGTTCAGATA
>CAZZZX010000612.1:0-2266 GCA_964658585.1 uncultured Novosphingobium sp. | reverse complement strand
GCCGGGACGGCTGGTGATCGCCAGCCACAATGCGGGCAAGATCCGCGAGATCCGGGCGCTGCTCGGCGCGCACGGGATCGAGCCGGTGTCGGCGGGCGATCTCGATGTCCCCGAGCCCGAGGAGACCGGCACCAGTTTCGCCGCCAATGCCGAACTGAAGGCGCGCTTCTCCGCCGATCTCACGGGCCTCCCCGCGTTGGCGGACGACAGCGGGCTGTGCGTCGATGCTCTGGACGGCGATCCCGGTATCTTCTCGGCACGCTGGGCGGGGGAGAGCAAGGATTTCGGCAGGGCGATGGAACTGGTCCACGCCCGCATCGCCGAGCGCGCGCCCGAAGCCGGCCGCGATGCGCATTTCGTCTGCGCGTTGTCGCTGTGCTGGCCAGACGGGCATATCGTCACCGTCGAGGGCCGGGTCGATGGTCATCTCGTCTGGCCGCCGCGCGGGCCGCACGGCTTCGGCTACGATCCGATGTTCCGCCCCTGGGGCCACGACCTGACCTTCGGCGAGATGACACCCGAGACGAAACAGCCCCTCACCCACCGCGCCGACGCCTTCGCCAGGCTGGTGGCGGCGGTGCTGTGACCATCCTCTCCCCCTCGGGGGAGGAGGGGACACTCGCGCTCTACGTCCACTGGCCGTTCTGCGTCGCCAAATGCCCCTATTGCGACTTCAACAGCCATGTCCGCGCGAGCATCGACGAAACCGCCTGGCGCGACGCGCTGCTCGCCGACCTCGCGCACGAGGCGGCGCTGACGCAGGGGCGACGGCTCGGCTCGATCTTCTTCGGCGGCGGCACACCCTCGCTCATGGCGCCCGCCACGGTCGCCGCGATCCTCGCCGCGGCCGAGCGCCACTGGGGCTTCGCCGACGGTATCGAGATCACGCTCGAGGCCAATCCCTCCTCGGTCGAGGCGGCGAAGTTCCGCGCGCTCGCCGACACCGGCGTCAACCGCGTCTCGCTCGGGCTCCAGGCGCTCGACGACGATGCGCTGAGCTTCCTCGGCCGCGTTCACAGCCTTTCCGAGAGCCTCGCCGCGCTCGACACCGCGCAGGCCGCGTTCGATCGCGTCAGCATCGATCTGATCTATGCACGCCCCGGGCAGGACGAGCCGACCTGGCATGCCGAACTATCGCGCGCGCTGGCATTCGGCACCGAGCATCTCTCGCTCTACCAGTTGACCGTCGAGCCCGGCACGCGCTTCGCCGCGCTCGCCGACAAGGGCGCGCTGCCGATGCTCGAGACCGAGACCGCGGCGCGGCTGTTCGAACTGACCCGCGCCGAGACCGACGCCGCGGGACGTCCTGCCTACGAGGTTTCCAACCACGCCCGGCCCGGCGCGGAAAGCCGGCACAACCTCGCCTATTGGCGCTATCGCGACTATCTCGGCGTTGGCCCTGGCGCGCATGGCCGGCGGGCGCGCACCGCGACCGCTCGCCACCGCAAGCCTGAAAACTGGCTCGCCGCGGTCGCACGCAACGGCCACGGCATCGCGATCGAAGACCCGCTCGATCCCGCCGCACGCGCGGTCGAGGCGCTGCTGATGGGGCTCAGGCTCGCCGAAGGCGTCGATCTCGCGGCGATCGCGGACGGACGCGGGGTGGCCACGATCGTCGAGGAGGCGGCGATCGATCGGCTGGCGGGGCACGGCCTGCTGGCACGCACCGGCGACCGGCTGCGCGTCACGCCCGCCGGGATGCTGCTGCTCGACGGCATCCTCGCGGACATCGTCAGATAGGCGCTATCCCCCGAAGCCGCTCGGCGCCGGGGAGACGATCGTCACCCCGCCCGCGCCGATCTGCTTCACGTCGAGCATCCGTTGCGCGATGCCGTCCTCGTCGAAGCGGAACGCGCCGTCGATCCCGGAGAAACCGCCCTTGTCGCCCAGCCGCTTGGCCGGGAAGGCGCTGCCCGGCTTCCAGTCCGGCGAGATCCGCACCGCGAGCAGGACCGCATCATAGCCCAGCGAGGACAGCCGGTACGGCCGATGCCCGAAGCGCGCCTCGTACTTGGCCGAGAATTGCGAATAGAGCCGGTCCGACACCGCCGCGTACCAGGCCCCAGACATCACCTTGGCCGTCGCCAGCGTCGGCTCGGTATTCCACAGCTCGGTCCCGAGCAGCCGCGCGGCGCTGCCGCTCCTGCGCACCAGCGGCGCCGCGACCAGCGCGATCCGCCCGCTGTCCGCGATCAGCAGCGCATCGTAGCTCTTGGGATCGCCGAGCTTCCGGATCGCCGCGGTCAGGCTCGCCGGCGAGCGGTCG
>CAZZZX010000611.1:0-2268 GCA_964658585.1 uncultured Novosphingobium sp. | reverse complement strand
CGCGTTCACGCAGGCCGACCGGCCCGGCATCACGCCGGTGTCAGTTCCGCACCCGCGGCGACGAGCGCGCTGCGCACGGTTTCACCGTCGCCGCCGTTGACGTCGACCGACACTTCGATCGCACCTTCGAGCGCCGGTGCGCCGTCCTTAGCGATGCCGGGATGTCCGCTTTCGATATCGGCCCCGTCAGGCTGCACACCGGCGCTGTTGTCCGCCGATGCCGGCTGCACGAAGACGTCGGTCCGGTCGATACCGTGTTCCTGCACGAGATGTTCGATGGCGAGATCCGCCTCTCTGCGGCTCGCGAAGCGTCCTATGATCGTGTCGCCCATGCCAACCTCCCCATGTTCATTCCACGATCGCCGATGACAGATACGGAGTGATCGCGTGTCACAGCGTCGAAAGCATCGACTGATGCTTCTCGACGACCGGCGCGATCTTACCGGCGGTCATCGCCAGGTGCTTCGCGGTGCCCGACGTCGAATAGCCCTGCATCAGTTCGAGTGCGTCGGCGTGCGCGGCCTTTTGCTGCTTCACGTACAGATCGTCCCTGGTCTTGCCCGCCGGAACCGCCTTGAGCGCGGTCAGATCGGTCCGCTGTCCGATCGATAGCGAGGGCTTCTTCAGACCGACATGATCGGCTCTCGCCGCCGTCCCGACCATCTTGGTGCTCTTGGCATGATCGGTAATCATCTGCGTCGCGAACGCCTTGATCGCAGGGTTCTTCGACGTCACCATCAACCGTGCAGAGTCGATCTCGAACGTGTCGGAGGCGCCGGCCTTCGCCACGAACTGCGACGGGGTGACTGTCTCGGCCGCCATCGCCGCCGAACCGGCCAGCGCCAGAGCCGCGGCGCCCGCCAACCATGTCTTGATGACCATCTTTCAAATCCTCGCAAAGGGCGTTCATCGCCAATCGCTTCAAAACCCTCGGGAAAGGCGGCCGTTCCATAGCGCTCGCGATGTCTGTCCGCCGGCCGGCGCGTGGCTTGCGAACAGCCGAAACGACCCTGTACGACGCATCGGACGGGAACGGTCGGCATCGCCCCGAGCATGTCTCTCCGCAGGATGGGCGCTCTCTGCCGGCCAGCCGGAAGCCGGATTTGCATGGATTACGCAAAACCCCTGTATACAAATCTACCCACAACAGCCGTTCGGAAAGTTCGAGAAATCATGTCCAGGGCGTCCGATCATGCCTATCACCACATCCGCACCGACATCCTGTCGGGTGTACTGAAGCCCGGCGAGCAGCTTCGCGAGGAGCATCTCGCCGAAGCCTGCGGCGTCTCCCGCACGCCGGTGCGCGAGGCGCTTCGCCGCCTCGAAACCGAGCATTTCGTGCGCCGCTCGGACTCGCAGAGGACGTTCGTCGCCGACTGGTCGTTCGACGAGGTGGAAGAGGGTTTCGTGCTGCGTGCGATGCTGGAAGGCCGCGCCGCGGCGCGCGCGGCGATCCGGATCAAGGATGCCGAGATCGATCGGATGGACGCCGAGAACAGCGCCATCGGCCTGCTGGCGCAGCGGCCTGTCTTCGACATCCTCGCTTTTCTGGATCACAACCGCGCCTTTCATGCGCTGGTACTCGAGGCCGCTGCGTCGAAGCGATTGTCGGGACTGCTGGGCGGTATCATCGAGCAGCCGATCGTTCTCAAGACGGCGCGGCAATATGATCGCGAGCAGGTGCTGCGCTCGCTCGCCGAGCATGAGGAACTGGTTCTCGCCTTCCGCCGCCGCGATCCCAGTTGGGCGAAGGCGGTCATGACGGCGCATATCCGCCGTGCATTCCACGCCTATAGCGATGCCTTCCGCGCCCAGCGGGAGACCCCCACGGGATACGTCGCCGCCGAATGACGACTTGACCGCCACGACCCGATCGGACTAGTCTCTGTATACAAATACAGGGGTGCAGGGTGAATCTGACCGCGACATCGGTGGAACTCGTCGAAGTCGGGCCGCGTGACGGATTGCAGAACGAATCCGGCATCGTCGCGACCGCCGACAAGCTGTCGCTGATCGCGCGGTCGATCGCTGCCGGCGTGCGCCGGATCGAAGTCGCGAGCTTCGTGAATCCGCGCAAGGTGCCGCAGATGGCTGACGCGGCGGAGGTCTGCGCCAGCCTGCCCGAGCGCAACGACGTCACCTATATCGGTCTCGCGATGAACGCGCGCGGCGGCGAGCGTGCGCTGGCGACGGGCCGTATCGACCAGATCGGCGCGGTGTGTGTCGCGACCGACAGCTTTGCGGGCGCCAACCAGGGCCAGACGAGCG
>CAZZZX010000610.1:0-2270 GCA_964658585.1 uncultured Novosphingobium sp. | reverse complement strand
GGCGATGCGGCCGGTACCAAGGCGGCGTTGCGCGCGGCGACCCGCGCGCTGCCGCTGCTCAGCCCCGGCAAGAGCCTCGCCTTCGCCGTCCTGCCGACCGGCCAGGATCCCGACGACATCGTCCGCACCGGCGGCCTCGCCGCGTTCGAGGCGGCGATCGCCGCGCCGGTCAGCCTGCTCCGCCTGCTCTACGACCGCGAGAAGGGCGATAGCGACATGGCGCAGCCCGAGATGCGCGCGGGCTTCCGCACCCGCCTCGACGCGCTCGCCGACGGCTGTGCCGATCGCGTCGTCGCGCAGGAATATCGGCGCTCGTTCAACGAGCTGTTCTATGAAGAATATGGCTGGAAGCGCGGCGAGCGACGGACCTTCGCCGCGACCATGCTCAACGTCCTGCCCGAGCGCCCCGGCGATCTGCGCGATCGCTACATCCGCTCGCTGCTCTACGGCCTGGGCCGGTTTCCCGCGGCGCTGCACGAGCATGTCGAACAGATCGCCGCGCTCGCGATTGCGGATCGCCGCCTCGCGAGCTGCCGTGACATGCTGGTCCGCGCGGCGCTGCGCGGGGGCGGCCCGGACGGCGATTGCGTCGCGCAGATCCTCGCGGCGGACGGTTTCGCCGAAATCCAGGAATTCCGGCTCCAGCGCGATCTGCGTTTCGCGTTCGCGCAGCCTGACGTGCCCGAGCACCGCCAGGTCGCACAACTCGGCGGACTCGTGCGGTTTCTGTGCGATGAACGGGAACTTGACGAGGGGCTGTCCGGTCTAGACAGAGCGGCGCTGATTGCCGCGACGAACGACGAGTACCTAGCGATCGAGGCCGAGCGACAATATCTACGGGATCAGAGGGCTTCACTTTTCGACTGGGCTTACGAGCTCGGGGCGGACGGACAGGATCACGGGACCACAGATGGCGAAGACGAACACGGCAGAGACGACGGAAAAGGCTGACGGCGGCGATGCGCCGCTGATCGACCTCAACGACGCCAGCCTCAAGAAGCTGATCGCCCGCGCCAAGAAGCGCGGCTACCTGACCTATGACGAACTCAACGAGGCGCTCCCGCAGGACCAGATGACCTCGGATCAGCTCGAGGACATCATGTCCGCGTTCAGCGAGATGGGCGTCAACATCGTCGAGAACGAGGATGTCAGCGAGGAGGACAAGCAGGCCGACGACGACGCGCAGGACGAGGAGACCCCGTCGGAGACCGGCGAGCAGGAGGTCTTCCAGGTCGCGCCCAAGAAGGAGACCGTCGACCGCACCGACGATCCGGTGCGTATGTACCTGCGCGAGATGGGTGCGGTCGAGCTGCTCAGCCGCGAGGGCGAGATCGCGATCGCCAAGCGCATCGAGGCGGGTCGCGACACGATGATTATGGGGCTGTGCGAGAGCCCGATCACGTTCAACGCGATCATCGACTGGTCGAACGCGCTCAACGACGGCGCGATGCAGCTGCGCGAGATCCTCGATCTCGAGGCGATGCTCCACAAGGACCCGGCACCCGAGGCGCTGTCCGACGAGGACGAGGGCGACGGCGAGATCAGCGAGAAGACCGCCGGCCCGTCGTTCAAGGAAGAAGAGGAGCCCGAGGAAGCGCCCGCCGACGCCGAGGACGAGGACGGCCTCACCGAGCGCCGCGTGCCGCGCCCGACCGAGGAGGAGGAAGAGGACAATACGCTCAGCCTGGCCCAGATGGAGGAACAGCTCAAGCCGATCGCGCTCGAGCGCTTCGGCAAGATCACCGAGCTGTACGGCCAGTTTTCCAAGATCCAGGCGGCGCGCGTCGACGCCTTCAACGTCGGCGGCTTCTCGGACAAGCAGGAGACGAGCTACCAGTCGCTGCGCGAGGAACTGACCGCCGAGGTCGAGAGCGTCCAGTTCCACGGCGCCAAGATCGAGTATCTGGTCGATCAGCTCTATGCGTATAACCGCCGGCTGACCGCATTGGGCGGTCAGATGCTGCGGCTCGCCGAGCGTCACAAGGTGCCGCGCAAGGCGTTCCTCGACGCCTATATCGATCACGAGCTCGAAGAGGGCTGGATCGACGGCGTCGCGGGCATCGACAAGAAGTTCGCCGCCTTCGCCGCCGCCGAGGGCGATGCGGTCGAGCGCATCCGCGCCGAGATCGCCGAGATCGTCCAGGCCACCGGCATGGCGCTCACCGAGTTCCGGCGCATCGTCAACATGGTCCAGAAGGGCGAGCGCGAGGCGCGCATCGCCAAGAAGGAAATGGTCGAGGCGAACCTGCGCCTCGTGATTTCCATCGCCA
>CAZZZX010000609.1:0-2288 GCA_964658585.1 uncultured Novosphingobium sp. | reverse complement strand
TATCGCCACCGGCGGGCTGGGCGAGGCGCGCGCCGCGCTCGCCCGCATCGCGCAGGGCAGTCACAAGCTCGCTCTGTCCGAGGGCGATACGGTGATGTTCTCGTCCAAGCAGATCCCCGGCAACGAGGATGCGATCGGCATCGTCCAGAACGCGCTCGCCAGGCGCAACATCCGCATGGTGACCGAGCGGCAGGCGCATATCCACGTCTCGGGCCATCCCGGCCGCCCCGAGATCGAGCGGCTGTACGGCTGGCTCAAGCCCGAGATCGTCGTGCCGGTGCATGGCGAGCGGCGGCATCTCGCCGAACATGCGCGCTACGCCGCGTCGCTCGGCGTGCCGGCGACGCTGGTGCAGAGCGACGGCGATGTCGTGCGGCTCGCGCCGGACGGCCCCGTGCTGGTCGGCCACGAGCGCGCCGGGCGACTCGTCCTCGATGGCGACGTGATCCTCAACGCGGACGGCAGCACGCTCAACGATCGCCGCAAGCTCGCCGCCAACGGGCTGGTGACGGTCGGGATGGCGGTTGACAAGGCCGGCCAGTCGCGCGCGCGGCCGCAGGTCGGCATCCACGGCCTGCCGGTCGAGGAGGACCGCGCCGACTTCATCGAGGACGTGACCGAGGCCGCGCTCGACGCGCTCGCCGAGGCGCCGCGCGACGACGCCAAGCGCCGCGAGGCGGTGCGCCTCGCGGTTCGCCGCCGCACCACCGCCTGGACCGGCAAGAAGCCCGTCGTCGAGGTGATGATGATGCGGGTGTGACATTGATCCCTCTCCCGCGCGGGGAGAGGGTTGGAAGGAAGACACTATGCGCTGGTTCTCGATCCTCGCGATCTTCTTCCTGTTCTGGTTCCTGTCGCTGTTCGCGATGCTGCCGATCGGGATGCGCACCGCGGACGAGGCGCGCGCCGAGAAAGTGCCCGGACAGGCGGACAGCGCGCCGCACGTCTTCCGGCCGTGGCCGATCGTATGGCGCACCACGATCTGCGCGGTGGTGCTGACCGGCAGCTTCTACGCGATCTACCGGATGGGCTGGATCGATCTCGACTTGCCCGCCAACACGGTCAATCGGATGCCGGGCTAACCGCCCGACGGATCGCCTTCGTCGCGGTCGTTGGGGGGCGCGGTGCCGACCTCGCGGCAGATCGCGCGCAGCGCCGGCTTGAGCCCCTCCTCGTAGGTCGGGTGATAGAAGGGCCGGCCGAGCAGATCGGCCGCGGTCGCGCCGTCGTCGATCGTCCAGGCGAGCAGGTGGCCGAGATGCTCCGCGCCCGGCGCCAGGATCGTCGCGCCGGTCAGCCGGCCGTCGCCGCGCCGGGCATGGATGCGGGCGAGGCCGCGCGCGGTGCCCATCATCCGCGCGCGACCCTGATCGGCATAGGAGGCGGTGCCGGTGACGCCGCCCTCGTCGCGCCGCCCGATCACCGCGAGCGGCGGATCGGTGAACTGGATCGCGAACGCGGGGCCGCGCTCGCCCGGCGTCACCGCGGGGAAACATGCGGCGTTGCGGCCCGCGATCGCGCCCTCGGTGCTCGCCTCGTGCAGCACCGGACGATCGTGATCGGCGTCGCCGGCGATGAAGATCGGCGCGGTGCCGCACTGCATCGTCGCGCGATCGAACGCGGGCGTGCCGTGGTCGTCGAGCGTCAGGCCGGTCGACTCGAGTCCCAGCCCGTCGAGAGCGGGCGGACGGCCGGTCGCGATCAGCACGCGCTCGAAGATCGCGTGGCCGGTGCCGCCATCGCCCGACCAGTCGAGCCGGACGCCGTCGTCGGCGGCGTTGGCGGTGATTTCGACGCCGAGACGGATCGTCATCTCGTCGGCGAGGATGGCGAGCAGGCAGGCGGCGATCTCGGGCTCGCCGTCGAGGCCGGCCGGAACCCGTGCCTCGTCGAACAGTGTCACTGCCACGTCCAGCCGCGCCAGCGCCTGTGCCAGCTCGAGCCCGAGCGGGCCGGCACCGATCACCGCGAGCGTGCGCGGCAGGTCCGACAGCTCGAACACGCTCTCGTTGGTCAGCACGCGGTCGCGGACAGCGTCGAAGGCGGGCGGGATCGCGGGATACGAGCCGGTCGCGATCACCGTCGCGCGCGCCGCGATCGTGCGCCCGTCGTCGAGCGTGAGCGTGGTCGCCCCGGCGAAGCGTGCGCTGGCGCGGATACGGACGGCATCGGGCAGCTCGTCGATCCCGGCGATCGTGCTCGATACGAAATCGTCGCGCAGCCGGCGCACGCGCTGCATCACCGCGGCGCCGTCGATCGTCACCTCGGGGACGCGCACCCCGAAAATC
>CAZZZX010000608.1:0-2305 GCA_964658585.1 uncultured Novosphingobium sp. | reverse complement strand
GAGCTGATCGCGATTGCCGATGCGGTCGCCAAGGAAAAGCTGATCGATCGCGCGATCGTGATCGAGGCGATGGAAGACGCGATCCAGCGTGCCGCGCGTGCCCGCTACGGCGCCGAGAACGACATCCGCGCCAAGCTGGATGCGTCCTCGGGCGATCTGCGGCTCTGGCGCGTCGTCGAGGTGGTCGAGGCGGTCGACGATTATTTCAAGCAGGTCAGCGTGGCAGACGCGCAGAAGCTGCAGCCAGGTGCCGTCGTCGGCGATTATATCGTCGATCCGCTGCCCCCCATCGAGTTCGGCCGCATCGCCGCCCAGGCCGCCAAGCAGGTGATCTTCCAGAAGGTCCGCGATGCGGAGCGCGAGCGTCAGTTCGAGGAGTTCAAGGACCGCGTCGGTGAGATCATCACCGGCGTCGTCAAGCGTGTCGAGTTCGGCCATGTCGTCGTCGATCTCGGCCGCGCGGAGGGCGTCATCCGCCGCGATGCGCAGATCCCGCGCGAAGTGGTGCGCGTCAACGACCGCATCCGCTCGATCATCCTCAACGTCCGCCGCGAAAATCGCGGGCCCCAGATTTTCCTCTCCCGCGCCCACCCCGACTTTATGAAGAAGCTGTTCGCGCAGGAAGTGCCCGAGATTTACGACGGCATCATCGAGATCAAGGCGGCCGCGCGCGATCCGGGCAGCCGCGCCAAGATCGGCGTCATCTCGCATGACGGCAGCATCGACCCCGTCGGTGCGTGCGTCGGCATGAAGGGCAGCCGCGTGCAGGCGGTCGTGCAGGAAATGCAGGGCGAAAAGATCGACATCATCCCCTGGTCGCCCGACACCGCGACCTTCGTCGTCAACGCGCTGCAGCCAGCGAGCGTCAGCCGCGTCGTCATCGACGAGGAAGAGGACCGCATCGAAGTCGTCGTCCCCGACGATCAGCTGAGCCTCGCCATCGGTCGCCGCGGCCAGAATGTCCGCCTCGCCAGCCAGTTGACCGGCAAGGCGATCGACATCCTGACCGAGGCGGATGCGTCGGAA
Source organism: uncultured Novosphingobium sp. (assembly GCA_964658585.1). Lineage (GTDB taxonomy): Bacteria > Pseudomonadota > Alphaproteobacteria > Sphingomonadales > Sphingomonadaceae > Solisphingomonas. The sequence goes on along the minus strand of CAZZZX010000608.1, from coordinate 1,279 downwards.
AAGCGCCAGAAGGAATTTGTTGAGCGTTCGGAAATGTTCCAGAACGAGCTCGATGTCGACGAGACGCTGGCGCAGCTGCTGGTCGCCGAAGGCTTCGGCGCGCTGGAAGAAGTCGCCTATGTCGAGGTCGACGAGATCGCCAGCATCGAGGGCTTTGACGAAGACCTGGCCGCCGAACTGCAGAGCCGCGCAACCGAGGCGCTGGAACGCCGCGAGGAAGCCAACCGCGCGCTGCGTCGCGAGCTCGGCGTGTCCGACGAACTGGCGACCATGCCGCACCTGACCGAGGCGATGCTCGTCACGCTCGGCAAGGCGGGCATCAAGACGCTCGACGATCTCGCCGATCTGGCGACCGACGAGCTGGTCCAGAAGAAGCGTCAGGAACCGCGCCGCCGCGCCGACAGCGACGCCAAGCGGACCGATGGCCGCGCCGAGGATAAGGGCGGCATCCTCGCCGAATATGGCCTGAACGAAGACCAGGGCAACGAGATCATCATGGCCGCCCGCGCGCATTGGTTCGACGACGAGCCGACTGCCGCCAGCTCTGGGGCGTCCGACGACGAGCCAGCAGCAACCGGGGAGGACGCGCATGCGGATTCCTCGCAATGACACGCTAGGGTTCACCAGCACCGGCAGATGCGCTTGGGTGGAAAGGGCTAGCCGTGGCTGACCCCATCCGCACCTGCATCCTCGCGCGCGAAGAGTCCCCGCGCGATGGCCTCATCCGCCTTGCGCTCGCGCCCGACGGCACCGTGCTGCCCGATGTCCGCGCCAAGGCGCCGGGGCGCGGCGCGTGGATCGGCGTCACGCGCGCCGAGCTCGCCACCGCGATCGCCAAGGGCAAGCTGAAAGGCGCGCTGGGCCGCGCCTTCAAGACCAATGCGGTCACGATCCCCGCCGATCTGCCCGATCTGATCGCCAAGGCGCTGGAGCGCAGCGTGCTCGACCGGCTCGGTCTTGAATCGCGCGCCGGCACGCTGCTGACCGGGTCGGACCGCATCGCCGAGAACGCGCGCGCCGGGCGGCTGCACCTACTGCTCCACGCGAGCGACGCCGGCGAGGACGGCAACCGCAAGCTCGACCAGGCATGGCGCGTCGGCAGCGATCGGGAAGGCTCCGGCGTGCGCGGGCTGGTGCTGCCGGTGGACCGCACTATATTGTCCGTGGCGCTGGGGCGCGAAAACGTGGTACATATCGGGTTGACCGATGCGGGTGCCGCCCGGCGACTGCGTGAAGCGCTTGACCGCTGGCTGCATTTTAACGGACCTGCGCAGGATGG
>CAZZZX010000607.1:0-2318 GCA_964658585.1 uncultured Novosphingobium sp. | reverse complement strand
CATCAGCGATGACGGCTTTCGGGCGTGGCCGAAGTGGCCACGAACGGCGACATCTAGGGCGGTGGCAGTCGGCCCGCCACCGCCGGCCGATCCGTCTCAGGTCATCGGGTTGGCTCTCGCGCACGCCTTGGTCAGGTGCGCCGCGATATCCATGCCGCCGATCATCGTTCCCGGCACCAGCGCCTTCCCTGCCTTCAGCCTGATGCTTCCCATCCTGACGGTCTTGCCCGGGGTCCAGGAACCGTCCGGATTGTGGGTGAAGTCGGCGCACGACACGTCGGCCGGGGTCATCGCGCCGCTCGTCTTCGGGGCCTTGCTCTCGGCCATCGCCGGGCCGGCGGCCACCAGCGCGGCCGCGCAGATCAGTCTCAGCATCATTCTCTCCTCGGGGTCGTTGCAACTCAACGAACGAGGCGAGGAAGCGTTACCCGGATGGAGAGGGCGATCGCGGTCATGGCCGCCGCGCCGCCGCAGACCTGATGCGGCGACGCCCGATCCCCGGCACTCGCGACCCGGGGCATCGACACCCGGACCGGTCCGGCGGCCGGGCCAGAGCGAGGTCACCGACCGCTCGGCAAACTTGCAAATTATCCTATTTGGTTGTATAGCGGTTTCCGTCCGACGGAGAATCGCAGCCATGACCATCGCCGTATCGCAGCCCCGCGTCAGCGTCCGTCCGCGGCCTTCGGCTCTCGACACGGCGGCGACGCTCCTGCGGCGAGCCGGTCCCCGCGCTTTCGAACCGGGGGGTGAGCGCCATCCCCCCCGACAGGGCGTCCGCTTCGCCAACTTTGGAGCTTCGGGTATGGTGCCCCACCTCATGCGAACAGGTGCGTGACCTCCGCCTCGGGCAGCGCCTCGTCGATCAGCACCTGGCGGTGGCAATGCCCCGGCTCGCGCTCGAAGCACAACAATGCGGACGGCCGCTCGCTCGCCGCCGCGCGCAACTGCTCGACCGCGACCAGCGCCGCGGGATCCCCGAGCACGCCGCAATAGATCGCCGCCATCTCGTCGTGGCGCCCGCGCCGTGCCGCCGCGCGTCCCTCGGGCGGGGTACCGAGCGGCTTCAGATGGAGATAATCGATGCCGTGCCCGGCCAGCGCGCCCCGCAGCGGGGTCTTGGAGAAGCCCGGCCGACGCGACAAAGGCAGCGCGCGCACGTCGATCAGCCGCGTCACGCCCGCCGCCGCCAGCGCGGCGATCAGCTCGTCCTGGGTCGCGCCCTCATAGCCGATCGTGAACAGCCTCACGCCAGCCGGCGCAGCTGGATCGCGGCGAGGATGGTGACGACGCCGCCGACCAGGAAGCTGATCGCGACGACCAGCCCGACCAGCTGTGCGCCCATCAGCGGGAAGACCACCAGCAGCACCGCGAACAACAGGTTGATCGCGCCCGCCAGCCCGAGCAGCGTGCGCACCCGGCCCGCCGGGGTGCGCGACACCGCGATCAGTTCGGCGACACCGCGCACCGCCAGCCAGATCGCGAGCGCATAGGTGATCCCGATCGCGCCCAACAGCGGCTGGTCGAGCAGCACGATGCCGATCAGCGCCGAGGCGATGCCGTACAGGAGGTCGATCGAGCGCCGGTGGCGGCTGCGCGTGCGGATGCCCATCAAGATGCCCGCGATCCCGGCGATCAGGAACAGCCAGCCGAAGAAGATCGCGATCGCCACCGTCGTCGCCAGAGGCGCCGCGAGCGAGAACAGCCCGGCGAGCACCAGCACGATTCCGCTGGCGAGCGTCCAGCCCCAGCCCTGCGGCGATCCCGCGACGGTGGCGGCGGTGGGCGCCGGGCCGGGTGGGGAAGTCGCCATGTCGTGTCTCCGCTGTGCTCGACCCGGGAACGAGGCGCGTGTCGGCACGGTTCCCCCGGCGCGGCCGCTGGGCTAAGGCGCGGCGATGCACGACATCCACGTCATCGGCGGCGGCCTCGCGGGTACGGAGGCCGCCTGGCAGCTCGCCGAGGCGGGCTTCGCGGTCCGCCTCTCCGAGATGCGCGGGGTCGAGGCCACACCCGCGCATCACACCACAGATCTTGCCGAGCTGGTCTGCTCGAACAGCTTCCGCTCGGACGATCCGGCGCGCAACGCGGTCGGGCTGCTCCATGCCGAGATGCGCACGCTGGGCTCGCTGATCCTGCGCGAAGCTGACAGGCACCGCGTCCCCGCGGGCTCGGCGCTGGCGGTCGATCGCGACGGCTTCGCGGCGAGCGTCACCGCGGCGATCGCGGCGCACCCGCGCATCACGCTGGTGCGCGAGCGGATCGACGCGCTGCCGGAAGGGCCGGCGATCGTCGCCACCGGCCCGCCGCGGATCGTT